>CAJLCG010000023.1 GCA_905205085.1 uncultured Oscillospiraceae bacterium | reverse complement strand
AAGACGGCGGCCTCTCACGCCGCAAACATGGGTTCGATTCCCGTACGGGTCACCAGTTTTCTCAAAAGTTTATAGTGATTTTAGTCGCGCAAGCGGTTAAAATAGTTGGTGTTGATTAGGGCGAGGGTCCACCCGTTCCCATTCCGAACACGGAAGTTAAGCTCGCTTCTGCCGAAAATACTTGTCTGGAGACGGACCGGGAAGATAGGTAACGCCAACACAAAAAGGACAAACAGATTTCTGTTTGTCCTTTTTCTTTTCCAGAATTACCTATTGTGCCAGAAAGCGACATTTGATATAATAACTTCGTCTGATTATTGTCAACCCGAAAATGGAGGTAAAAAAGCAAGATGAATTTAAAAAAGCTTGAACGGCGTGCCGCAGCGCTAGCTTTGGCTGCCGTCGTGGGGATTCAGCCTGTATTGGCAGGGTCTTATAAATTAACCATTCCCTCGGGATACACCAGCCCCTTTGTGGATGTTCAGAAAGGAGACTGGTACTACAATTATGTTGCGGCAGTCAACAGCAAAGGCTATATCGATGGATATGGAAATGGCTACTTTGGCGCTGACGATTCCTTGAGTGCCGGCGCTGCGTTGGTCATGGTGCTGAAGGCTGCAGGGAGTGGGAATATTGCTGCCACGGACAGCCACTGGGCCAGTGGGTATGCGGACTATGCGGTGTCCAAGGGCTATCTCACCCGTGCGGAGATCGGAGACCTGGATGGCGATATGCCCCGTATCCTGGTGGCGCAGTTGGCGGCAAAAGCGCTGGGACTGTCTCCTTCTCAGGCCAAATCCCCCTTTTCTGACGTCAACGATGGCTATCTGACGGCGCTGTATGAGATGGGGGTTATCACCGGCAGCACCGAAAACGGAAAAACAGTCTTTTTGCCGGACAAGCCAATCAGCCGTGCGGAGATCAGCGTCATTATCTGGCAGATTGACCGGGTACATACCTACGGCAAACAGATCCTGTTCCAGAACACCTATTATGATATTTTAGACGGAGTGCCGGTCAATTCTTATAGTTCCAGCTATTTCTCCAAGGATTCCAACGGATATATGACCTATAACGAGCCGGGGGTAGAGACGGCTCTGGGTATTGATGTATCCGTCTATCAGGGAGAGATTGACTGGCAGAAGGTGGCCGATGCAGGCATCGATTTCGCTATCATTCGTGTGGGCTATCGAGGCTACGGTAGCGAGGGTAAGATGATGCCCGATAAGTATTTTACCCAGAACATCGAAGGCGCCCTGGCTGCGGGGCTGGATGTTGGCGTCTACTACTTCTCCCAGGCCATTACCGTGGAGGAGGCTCAGGAGGAGGCCGCCTACGTCATTGAGCAGGTGAAGGACTATGATCTCACCTATCCGGTGGTCTTTGACTGGGAGCGGCAGAACTATGCCGGCTCCCGCACCCAGAAGGTACCCAGTGTGAGTACCATGTGCAAGATGGCCAATGCCTTCTGTGCAGATATTACGGCGGCGGGCTATGAGGCCATGGTTTACTTTAACCCCTCTGAGGGCTACAGCCAATATGATCTGAGCAAGCTGATGGACTATCCCTTCTGGCTGGCCCAGTACAACAACCTGCCCACCTTCTACTATGATTTTGATATGTGGCAGTACACTTCCAGCGGCCGCGTATCCGGTATCTCCGGAAATGTGGATATGAATATTCGATTCTTCCGATAAAACAATACAGGGCGTCATAACTAAAACGGTTATGACGCCCTGTTGTTTATTTTTCTGGGAAGTTCAAGAGCTTCTGGGCGTTTCCACCCAGAATACCGGCCTTCTCCTCCTCTGTGAGGGGCAGAGAACGGATGCGTTCCACGCCCTGAGACTGATCGCCCCAGGGGCTGTCGGTGCCGAAGAGGAAGCGGTGGGGACCGAAGGTGTGGACCATGCGCAGGAACTGCTCCTGGCTGAGCATGGGCAGATCTTCCGGCTTGTAGTAGCCGTCATCCAGGGCATAGAGCGTGCCCAGGGAATAGGAGGTATCCAGATACACCGGGGCATCGGCCAGCAGCTGCTCGGCCTCGTCCCAGTTGCGCCAGCCTCCCATGTGGGCCAGGATCAACGTGAGGGGGCCGACCTCCTTCACCGCATGCTGCACCATGGCGGGGGTGACCCGCACCCGGCCGGGGAAGCCTACATCCAGGCCGGAGTGGGTGAGGACGATGAGGCCCAGCTCAGCCGCCCGATCCAGAATGCGCAAGGTGCGGATGTCGTCAAAGTTTACATCCTGATAGACCGGGTGAAGCTTGATGCCCTTCAAGCCTAGGTCTTTCACCCGGGCCAGCTCGGCGCGGTAGTCGTCATAATCGGGATGAATGCAGCCGAAGGAGAAAATTCCGGTCTGCTCAAACTGTTCGTTGATGCGGGCGGAGCTGTCATTGATGTGCACTACCTGCTTGGGACTGGTGGCCACAGGCAGCACAACGGAGTAGTTTACCCCGGCCTTGGCCATGGAGGCCATCAAGCCGCCATTGGTGCCGTCCACATAGGACTTTGTGTGGGACATCAGTTCCAGCTTGGGAATGGTAGTGGCGGCCAGCTTATCCGGGAAGGTATGGGTGTGGATATCAATAATCATAATATCAACTCTTTCTTTGCGGGAAAGTCCCGTATAGTTTCCAGTCAGCGGCGAACATCAGGCCGTGTGATATCTTCCATAGGATACCACACGGCCTGTGCTTTGAACATGGTGTTTCTTGCTCAAGAAATGGAGTTTTTGGCCCAAATATTAAGACAAATTGGGGATTAGTCCCGCTCGCCCAGGGCCTGGCGCTGGCGGACCAACACCTTGCGGTCGTAACAGGAGAAGGCCTCGTCCACCAAAGTTTGGTCCGGCTTGGGGGTGAGGAGGGAGACCACCGGGACAAGGATCAATCCGGCCAGCATGCAGAAGGCACCTGCGTTGATGGGGGACTGAAGAATGGCGGGGAAGCGGCTGCCTACAAAAATATTGGCCAGCATAAAGACCGTGGAGAAGAGGAAGCAGATCCAACAGGCGCCCCGGGTGGCCTTTTTCCAGTAGAGGCTATATAGGAAGGGGGCCAGGAAGGCGCCGGCCAGAGCGCCCCAGCTTACGCCCATGAGCTGAGCGATAAAGGTGACGCTGGAGCGGTACTGGATGATAGCCAGCACCACAGAGATGGCGATAAACAGCACGATCAGGCCTCGCATGACCAACACCTGACTTTTCTCATCGTTCTCCCGGATGACTCGGCCTTTCAGAACGTCCAGAGTCAGCGTGGAGCTGGAGGCCAGCACCAGAGAGGAGAGGGTAGACATGGAGGCGGAGAGCACCAGAATAACCACCACCGCAATGAGAAAATCAGACAGGCCGGAGAGCATGGTGGGGATGATAGAGTCGTAGCCATTGGCGGCCACGTCCACCTGATCGGAAAAGAGCCGGCCAAAACCGCCCAGGAAGTAGCAGCCCCCCGCCACGATGGCAGCAAACACGGTGGAGATGACGGTGCCGGTGTCAATGGCCTTCTCATCCTTGATGGCATAGAATTTCTGTACCATCTGGGGCAGGCCCCAGGTGCCCAGGGAGGTGAGCAGCACCACGCCCAGCAGGTTCAAGGGGTCGGGGCCAAAGAAGGAGGCAAATACGCCGGGGATAGAGGAGACCTGGGGGTCGCTGACCTGGGCCAGACCCTCCAACGCGGCCATAAAACCGCCCTGACTGTTCAGAACCGCGGCGATAACGGCGCAGATGCCGAAGATCATGATGATGCCCTGGATAAAGTCGTTGATGGCGGTGGCCATGTAGCCGCCGGCAATCACATAGACTCCGGTGAGAATGGCCATAACCACCACGCAAACGGCATAGTCGATGTCAAAGGCCATGCCGAACAGGCGGCTTAGACCATTATACAGGCTGGCGGTGTATGGAATGAGGAAGATAAATATGATCACCGAGGCGGCTACCTTCAGCTTCTGGGAGCCAAAGCGCTTTCCGAAGAACTCCGGCATGGTGGCGCTGTCCAGATGCTGGGTCATAATGCGGGTGCGGCGTCCCAAGACCACCCAGGCCAGCAGAGAGCCCAGCAGAGCGTTGCCGATGCCAGCCCAGGTGGCGGCGATGCCGTACTTCCAGCCAAACTGTCCCGCATAGCCTACAAAGACCACCGCGGAGAAGTAGCTGGTGCCGTAGGCGAAGGCGGTGAGCCAGGGGCCCACAGAGCGTCCACCCAGTACAAAGCCGTTGACGTTAGTGGCGTGGCGGCGGCAGTAGAGGCCGATTCCCACCATGACGGAGAAGAAAACCAGAAGAAGTCCTACTTTGATTGCCATCGTTTCACCCTCTCGCAGGAAAAAATATTCCGGACGTTTTATTGCGTTAAACTGTAACGCATAAAAGCGATAAAGTCAAGAAAAAATTATAGAGCACAAAATCGAAGACAAAGACATGGGGAGAAAAAGAAGCCTGAATTTGTTGCTTTAACGCGGAAAATCAAAGTTTCTCTATACTTTTTTTCAGAAAACTGATAAAATAGAGCCAAGAAAAATGTTGTCCCCCAGGGACAGAAGGCGGAGGGGTCCGCCGGTTGGGAGGAATTGGATATGGAGATCTCCGGATTTCAACAGCTGAAGCAGGATTTAAAGCATATTCCGCCAAAGACCGCCGTGGTGGCCGCGGCCCACGAGGAACATACCCTCCAGGCAGTGCGCCAGGCACAGGAGGATGGGCTCATCCGTCCGGTGCTGGTGGGCGATGCCGCAGAGATCCAGCGGCTGACCCAGGCCATGGGCTGGCAGGTGCCTGAGGAGGATGTGGTGGACGAGAAGGACGAGGCGGGGTGTGCCCGCCGGGCGGTGGAACTGATCCGCCAGGGACGGGGCAGTCTGCTCATCAAGGGGATGCTCCAGACCGGAACCCTGCTCAAAGAGGTAGTGCGCCATGGTACCGGCATCCGGGAGAGCGCAGTACTCTCCCACGTAGCCATTCTGGACGTGCCTGCCTACCACAAGCTAATGTTTATCACCGACGGCGGTATGGTGGTGGCTCCCGACCTGGAGCAGAAGCGGGCCATTCTGCATAACGCCCTGGGGCTGTGCCGCTTTTTGGGCTATGACCAGCCTAAGGCGGCGGTGCTGTGCGCGGTGGAGACGGTGAACCCCAAGATGCAGGAGACGGTGGATGCCGCCGCCCTCAAAGAGGAGGGAGCGCGGGGCGACTTTGGCGACTGCCTGGTGGAGGGCCCCATCTCTCTGGACCTGGCCACCGACCGGGAGGCGGCGGCCATCAAGGGCTACCACAGCCCGGTGGCCGGAGACGCGGACATCTTCCTGGTGCCCAACATTACCGCAGGCAATCTGTTGGGCAAGTCCCTGTACGGCCTGGCGGGGGGAGACATGGCGGGGCTGGTGCTGGGGGCATCGGTGCCCATCACCATCAATTCCCGGGGCGCTACCCCAGCGGAGAAGTACGATTCCATCCTCATCGCCGCCGCCATGGCGCGATGAGCGGCACAAGTGACAGGAGGCAACGGACATGGCCTATCGTTTGTTAGTACTCAATCCAGGTTCCACCAGCACCAAGGCGGCCATCTATGAGGATGAGCACCAGCTGGCGGTGAAGAATATGGTGCACACCAACCAGGACCTGGCCCCCTATCCTACCCTGTATGACCAGCTGGACTACCGGGTGGCTCTGGTGCGGCTGTGGCTGGCCCAGGAGGGCTTTGACCTGTCCACCCTGTCGGCGGTGGTGGGCCGGGGCGGCATCATTCCCCATATTGTGGCGGGCGGCTATCAGGTGGACGACGCGCTGGAGGACTGCCTGCGCCACCACACCGCCTTTGATCACGCCTCCAACTTGGGAGGATTGATGGCCCGCGCCTTTGCCCAGCCTCTGGGGATTCCCGCTTATATCTACGATGCGGTGACCAGCGATGAGCTGCTGCCCGAGGCCCGGGTCACCGGCTTCAAGGAGGTCACCCGTACCAGCTTCTGCCACGTGCTCAACGCCCGGGCTACCTCCCACAAGTACGCAGAGACTCTGGGGCGCAAGTACGAGGACATGAACCTGGTGGTGGCCCATCTGGGTGGAGGCATCTCCATCTCCGCCCACAGCCATGGCCGCATCATCGACTCGGTGTCCGACGATGCCGGGCCCTTCTCCCCCGACCGGTCGGGCAGCCTCAATATGCTCTACGTGGTGGACCTGTGCTACTCCGGCAAGTATACCAAGCCGGAAATGCTGAAAAAGCTGCGGGGCGAGGGAGGCATGTCCGCCCTGCTGGGTACCCACGACTGCCAGGAGATCGAGCGCCGCATCCAGAACGGAGACGAGTGGGCCTCGCTGGTGTATAAGGCCCAGGCGCTGCAAATTTCCAAAGGCGTGGGCATTATGCTGGGCTGCTTTACCGAGCTTATTGACGCTGTTATCCTCACCGGTGGCCTGGCCAACTCCAAAATGCTCACCGGCATGGTCATCGATTATCTCCACAACCTGGTGAAGGTGGTGGTCATCCCGGGAGAAAACGAGATGGAAGCGCTGGCGCTGGGCGCCCTGCGTATTTTGCGGGGTGAGGAGCGGGTCCACGTATTCCACAGTCCGGAAGCATAAAAAAAGGACCGCCTCGGCGGTCCTTTTTCCATATAAAATTTGAATTACAGGACTCAATCCACAGCCGCGGCCATGGCCTGGTCCTCCTGGTGCTGAAGATGGCGGGGAATATGCAGCCCCAGCTGGCGGAATACCTCGGGCTCCGGGTCCACGTACAGACACTGGCTGAAGCCGTCCAGGATGGCGGGATGTCCGTCCCAGGAGGGGGAAATATCCACCTGGGCCAGGCCGGGGATCTTCATGGCCCGGAGCAGCATGGCGGTGTGGCTGTCTACACTGCCGTGCCAGGTGATCAGTCCCAGCAGCTTGCGCTGGTCCAGGGCCAATACCTCGCTGGGAAGCAGCTCGTCGGAGACCAGAATAGCGGGACGGTCCCCCAGGGGGTCCGGGGGCTGAATATCCAGCAGGCAGCGGATGAGGTGGTTGGAGATATCCCGAATATCGGCGCCTCGGGCCTGCATGTAGGGGCTGTCCATATCGGCAAAGGCGGTAGCAAAGCTGTTGCCTGCGGTCTGTACCGCATATTCCGCCGTAGTATGTTGTTTGGAAAGGATGGACAGGATGCTTTCTACAAAGGAAGTGTCCTCCAAAAGCATGGCGTGGATAGAAAAAATAGAGGCGGCCTGGATTCCCACATCCCGGGCTGCCTGGTCGTAGAGCCGAGACAGCGTGACGATGGAGCGCTGCTGGGCGAGATGGAAACGGTGGATCTCTTCCTCCTGGGAGAGCTGAGACACAGCGGCAACTGGGAAGGAATGGCGGTGATAAAAGTGCAGGGGTCCGGCGGCAATTTGATTTTGAATCGATCTTCCGACAATGATTTGCATGGAGATGCCCCCTTTCCAGGAAGGTTGGAGTCGACGTGCTTCTGCGGCAGCGATGCTGCGGCAGCTTGGAACAGGCGGCCGGAAAAATCTGCGTGTTTGTTGTATATTGATTATAATGACAAACGAAAAGTTTGTAAATTGGTAAAATAGCACAAGGAGAGATGTAAAAATTTTGAAACTGCAAGTTTGTGTGTGGAAATCAGAGGAAATAAAGTGAAACGACAGGAAATCGCAGAGATGCGGGCGAAAAAAATCAACGCTTTACAGTGCTAAACAGGCGTGCTATAATAAAGCTCAATGATAAGACACCGGGACAAAATGTGACATGGCGGACCGGTGTATGAATGAATTTATTTCCAGGAGGTTTGTTCCATGGTTTCCAAACGTATGCTGCAGCTGGGCACGGCCCGCTCTGTAATCCGTGAGCTGTTTGAGTATGGCAATCAGCGGGCCAAAGAGGTTGGCCGGGAGAATGTGTTTGATTTTTCTCTGGGCAACCCCAGTGTTCCTGCCCCTGACGCGGTCAATGAGAACGCCATCCGCATCCTGCAGGAGCAGCCGGAAGTGATCCACTGCTATACCAGCGCCCAGGGCGACGCGGCTGCCCGGCAGCGGTTTGCCGACTCCCTGAACCGCCGCTTTGGCGGGGACTATACGGCCGACCAGTTTTACATCACCGTAGGCGCGGCGGCCTCCCTGTGCTGTGTGTTCAACGGACTGACCTGCCCCGGAGACGAGTTTATTGTCTTTGCCCCCTACTTCCCCGAATACAAGGTGTTCATCGAGGGAGCGGGAGCCAAAATGGTGCTGATTCCCCCGGAGATCGAGCACTTCCAGATCGATTTTGATGCCTTTGAGAAGGCCATCACCCCCAACACCAAGGGCGTGGTGGTCAATTCCCCCAACAACCCCTCCGGCGTGGTCTACTCCCGCCAGACTCTGGAGCAGCTTGCCGCTATCCTGGAGAAAAAAGAGGCGGAGTACGGCCACCCCATCTACCTGATCTCCGATGAGCCCTACCGGGAGATCGCCTTTGCCGGGGTGGAGGTGCCCTGGATTCCCCATATCTACAAGGACACCATTGTGTGCTATTCCTTCAGTAAGTCCCTCTCCCTGCCCGGCGAGCGCCTGGGCTATGTGCTGGTGCCCGGCCAGGTCACCGACAGCAAGGAGGTCTACGCCGCCGTGGCCGGCGCGGGCCGCTCTCTGGGCTATGTAAACGCCCCCAGCCTGTTCCAGCAGGTCACTTCCCTGTGCTGCGACATGACCAGTGATCTGTCCGTGTATGAGAAGAACTGTGAGCTGCTGGTTCATTCCCTGCGGGAGATGGGCTACCACGTGGCCCAGCCCGGCGGCGCATTCTATCTCTTCCCCCGTTCCCTGGAGCCGGACGACATGGCCTTCAGCGAGCGAGCCAAGCGGTTTGATCTGCTGCTGGTTCCCGGCTCCGGCTTTGGCGCGCCCGGACACTTCCGGCTGGCCTACTGCGTGCAGACCGACATGATTGAGCGGGCGCTGCCCAAGTTTAAGGCACTGGCAGATTCTTACCGGGGTTAAACCTTCGGATAACTGGAAGACACAGGTAAAATTCAGGCAAAGCAGATGTGAAAGGTCCTTACTTTCACACGGCTTTGCCTGATTTTTTTTGGAAACGGAATTCATTTTTATCCATTTCAACGCTAGCCAAAGCGGCTGGTATCGGGTATGATAATGGCGTAATAGAAGAAAATAAAGAACGTCCCTGAAGGAATGGAGGAACGAGAATATGTTGAGAAAGACAAAGGTTATTTGTACACTGGGCCCCGCGGTGAACAGCGAAGAGATGATGCGCAAGCTGATTCGCGGCGGTATGGATGCTGCCCGGTTTAACTTTTCCCACGGTGACCATGAGGAGCACCTGGGCCGTCTGAACAAGCTCAAGGCGGTGCGGGATTCCATGAGCCGTCCTGTGGCTACGATTATGGATACCAAGGGTCCTGAGATCCGGATCAAGAGCTTCGATGTGAAGAGCATCAGCCTGGAGGCCGGCGCTACCTTCACCCTGACCACCGAGGATGTGGTGGGTAATGCCGAGCGTGTGGCGGTTACCTATCCCCAGCTGCACGAGGAAGTCAAGCCCGGCATGGAGATCCTCATTGACGACGGCCTGGTGGCCCTGCGGGTAGAGGAGATTCAGGGCCAGGAGATCCGCTGCACCGTAGAGAACGGCGGTACTCTCTCTGCCAATAAGAGCATCAACATCCCCGGCGTGCATATCCACCTGCCCGCTCTGACGGAGAAGGATATCAGCGATATCCAGTTTGCCGTGGAGAACGACTTTGACTTTATTGCCGCTTCCTTCATCCGCCGGGCCGACGATGTGCGCTCCATTCGTGAGGTGCTGCACCGCTTTGGCGGAGACAATATTCAGATCATCTCCAAGATCGAGAACCAGGAGGGCGTGGACAACATCGACGAGATCCTGGAGGTCTCCGACGGCATCATGGTAGCCCGCGGCGACCTGGGCGTGGAGATCCCCGCCGCCAAGGTGCCTGTGCTGCAGAAGCAGATCATCCGCAAGGGCCTGCGCTCCGGCAAGCCCATCATCACCGCCACCCAGATGCTGGACTCCATGATCCGCAATCCCCGTCCCACCCGTGCTGAGGTGTCCGACGTGGCCAACGCCGTGTTTGACGGTACCAGCTGCGTGATGCTCTCCGGTGAGACCGCCGGCGGCAAGTATCCCCTGGAGGCTCTGGCTGCCATGGTGGGTATTGTGGAAGAGGCCGAGCAGTCTATCAACTACTGGCGTCAGTTCCAGAAGCACCGCATCACTCCCGAGCCCAACATCAACGACGCCATCACCCACACCTGCTGCCTGACCGCCATGGACCTGAACGCCACCGCCATCCTGGCCGCCACCAATTCCGGCCGTACTGCCCGGATGATCTGCCGGTTCCGTCCTGCCTGCCCCATCGCGGCCCTCACCATGCAGGAGAAGGTCCGCCGTCAGATGGCCATCTGCTGGGGCGTGTATCCCTTCCTCACCGGCGAGGTCAACTCTACCGACCGCATCTTCTCCCTGTCTGTGGAGTGCGCCCTGAAGGAGGGCCTGGTGAAGAACGGCGACACCGTGGTTATCACCGCTGGCGTGCCTCTGGGCCGCAGCGGCTCCACCAACCTCATCAAGGCCCAGATTGTGGACGAAGAGATGCTGTAATCCCTTTGTTTTCCCTCAAAGGCGCCATCCGTACAGGATGGCGCCTTTTTCCTGCTTGCGGGGGAAAAGCCTTGACTTCCGGGAGAAAGTCCGGTAAAATATAACCTGCCCGTTTGAGGGCCTTAGGGAAATCAGGCGCTACTGTGGCTCAATGGCAGAGCATCTCACTCGTAATGAGAAGGTTGTGGGTTCGATTCCCACCAGTAGCTCCAAAAAAGAAAGGCATTTGCTTTTAGCAGATGTCTTTCTTTTTTGGGTTCCGCCGCCCAGAGGGCGGCTCCACCCTTTTGATCGAAATGCTCAGGCGAAGTGAATTCGCCATCTCCGCGCTAAGTGCCGCCCGCCGGGCGGTTGCGCTCCGAAACGCCGCTGCGGCGGCAGTGCGCCAAGGTTTTGGGCCAGCGGCCCAAAAACGCTTGTACGGCGCAAAAGCGCCGCCCCGCCGTGCGGGGCCCCGGGGCCTGCATGTCCGCTAAACGGTTCACCCGTTTCAAAACAAAAGGTCATCCGAGAGGATGATCTTTTGTTTTGGGTTAAGCCTCCCTTGCGCGGTAGATGCTTGAAAAAGACACGACAGGAGTCGTGTCTTTTTTCGTATTTTGAAGAAAAAGAGAAAAGAATGTAATAAAGTCACAGAACAGCGGGCTGCTGCAGGATATACTACAGTCACAGAAAACGATTTTACAAACAACAGGAGGCCGACAAGATGGGAATCTTTGATTTTTTGATGGGACCGGATATCAACCAGGGCGTTCAGGAATATCATGCAGCGCCGGGGGCTGTTTTGCTGGACGTGCGTACCCCGGAGGAGTACCGGCAGGGACATATTCCGGGCAGCAAGAATGTTCCTCTGTATGTGATGGACCAGGTAAAAGAGGTGGCGGATTTGGATACGCCCCTGTTTGTCTATTGTCACAGCGGAGCCAGAAGCCGGGAGGCAGTCTCCATGCTGGAGAGAATGGGGTACAGTAAGGCAAAAAATATTGGCGGGATCACCGCATACAAAGGAGAGGTGGAGCGATAACATGAAGGTCGTGATTGTAGGCGGCGTGGCGGGAGGGGCCACTGCGGCCGCCCGGATTCGCAGATTGGATGAGAAGGCGGAAGTTATTGTGTTTGAGCGCTCCGGTTATGTCTCTTACGCAAACTGCGGCCTGCCCTATTACATCGGCGGTGTGATTGAAGACCCCCAGGAGCTTACCCTCCAGACTCCGGAGAGCTTTTTTGAGCGCTTCCGGGTGGACATGCGGGTACACCATGAGGTGACCGCCATCCATCCGGAGCGTAAGGCGGTGGCGGTGCGGAATTTGAACACCGGGGAGGAGTTTGAGGAGTCCTACGACAAGCTGCTGCTTTCTCCGGGGGCCAAGCCCACCCAGCCCCGGCTCCCGGGCATGGGAATAAAGCAGCTGTTTACCTTGCGGACGGTAGAGGATACCTTCCGCATCAAGACTTACATCCAGGAGCATCAGCCCAAATCGGCGGTGCTGGCGGGCGGTGGCTTCATCGGATTGGAGCTGGCGGAGAACCTGCGCAAGCTGGGAATGGAGGTCACCATCGTACAGCGGCCCAAGCAGCTGATGAATCCCTTTGATGCGGATATGGCGGCACTCCTCCATAACGAGGTGCGCCGGCACGGCGTCAAGCTGGCTCTGGGGCATAGCGTGGAGGGCTTTGAGGAAAAGGACGGCGGAGTGGATGTGCTGCTGGCAGATGCCGCTCCCCTTCATGCGGATATGGTGGTGCTGGCCATCGGCGTGACGCCGGACTCCCACCTGGCAAAAGAGGCGGGGTTGGAATTGGGCGTCAGAGGCAGTATCCTGGTCAACGACCGCATGGAGACCTCGGCGCCTGACATCTATGCGGTGGGTGACGCGGTCCAGGTCAAGCACTTTGTCACCGGGGAGGATACGCTGATCGCTCTGGCGGGCCCTGCCAACAAGCAGGGGCGCATCGCCGCCGATAACATCTGCGGCGGCGATAGCCGGTATGCTGGCTCTCAGGGCAGCAGCGTCATTCAGGTCTTTGATCTCACCGCCGCCGTCACCGGCATCAATGAGACCACGGCCAAGAGACTGGGCATTCAGGCGGACACGGTGGTCCTCTCGCCCATGAGCCACGCGGGATACTACCCCGGCGGAAAGCTGATGACCATGAAGGTGGTCTTTGAACCGAAGACCGGCCGCCTGCTGGGCGCCCAGATCGTGGGCTATGACGGGGTGGATAAGCGCATTGATGTGTTGGCCACGGCCATTCGGGCGGGGCTGAACGGGGTACAGCTGAAGGAGCTGGACCTGGCCTACGCGCCTCCCTATTCCTCCGCCAAGGACCCGGTCAATATGGCAGGGTTCATGATTGAAAATGTGACCCAGGGACTGATCAAGCAGTTCCATCTGGAGGATGTGGAGCGGCTGCCCCGGGACGGAAGCGTGACACTGCTGGATGCCCGGACGGAGGAGGAATTTTCTCAGGGACACGTGGATGGCTTTGTCAATATCCCGGTGGATGAACTGCGGGAACGTTTGGGGGAGATCGCTCCCGGTAAACCGGTCTATGTGATGTGTCAGAGCGGACTGCGCAGCTACATTGCCTGCCGCATCCTGGCCGGAAACGGCTTTGACTGCTATAATTTTGCCGGCGGATTCCGGTTTTATGACGCTGTGACTCAGGACCGATGTCTGATCGAGCAGGCCTATGCCTGCGGTATGGATCGCAGCTGAGATGCTTGTTACAAAGAAAAAGCAGGGCACCTTTGGGTGCCCTGCTTTTGAAAATCAGAGAAAAACAAAAAGGACATCCAACGGATGTCCTTTTTGTGGTGCGCGAGGCGGGAGTCGAACCCGCACGCCCTTGCGAGCACTGGCACCTGAAGCCAGCGAGTCTACCAATTCCACCACTCGCGCGTGGGTTGGAACTGCGCTTTGTTCAGCGCGGGATTTATAATAGCATAGCAGAAAAAGAATGTCAAGGGGTTTCTGAAAAAGTTTTTGCTCCGGAGGTCAATCCAGCTTTTCTCCGCAGTGGGGGCAGTAGGAGGTCCAGAGACATCGCAGTGGAAGGGTATGCCCGCAGTAGGGACAGCGCACGGCAAAAAAAGAAAAGACAAGCCCGGCAAAGGGAACCGCGCCCGCCAGCAGGGAGAGAGGGTGCAGGGGCTCTGTGCCAAAGCAAATACAGGAGACGCCAAAAAGAATACAGCCGAGCAGAATGATCCCGTGGCTGAGCAGGCGGTTGAGATTGGGGTCTTTCATAACCAGCCTCCAAAAATAAATTGCTGGTTTTTACCATATACCTGTCAATGGAGGGGGTGCAACCGGCTGGAGGTCAAATGTGTGTAAAATTTAAGACAGGCCGGATCAGTGGAAGGATTACGCACTTGAGAGGAGGAAGAGAATATGGTATGATAAGTGCAATGCAGCACGGGGGAAGTGTGTGCCCCGCGGGCTGCGGTGTGCCCCAGGCTTCGGCCTGAAAAAACTGGGGAATAGGAGTGTTGGTATGAAAAAATTGACGAGCAGTCTGCCCTTCCGGCTCTTGGTCGGCGTGATCGTGGGCATCGTGGTGGGCCTGGTGGCCAATGCCACCGTGATACAGGTCATTCTCACCATCAAAGAATTGCTGGGTTCTCTGATTAACTTCTGCGTGCCCCTGATCATCATCGGATTTATTGCCCCCTCCATCACCCGCTTGAAGAGCAATGCCTCCCGGATGCTGGGCCTGGCCCTGGTGCTGGCGTACAGCTCTTCTGTGTGCGCGGCTCTGATGTCCATGGGAGCGGGCTTTGCCATTATCCCCAACCTGTCCATCCAGTCGGCGGCCGAGGGCCTGCGGGATACTCCCGAGCTGCTGTTCACCCTGTCCATTGACCCCATCATGAGCGTCATGTCCGCCCTGGTGTTCTCCGTGCTGGTGGGTCTGGCGGCTACCTGGGCTAAGGCGGATACCATTACCAATGTGCTGGAGGAGTTCCAGCGCATCGTGCTGGATATCGTCACCCGGGTGATCATCCCCATCCTGCCCTTCTTCATTGCCGGCACCTTCGCCGGTCTGGCCTATCAGGGCTCCATCACCAAGCAGCTGCCCGTCTTCCTCATTGTGATCCTCATTGTCATGGTGGGCCACTATATCTGGCTGGCCGTGCTGTACGGTCTGGCCGGCGCCTATTCCGGGGAAAATCCCTGGGAAGTGCTGCGGCACTATGGCCCCGCCTACCTCACCGCTGTGGGCACCATGTCCTCCGCGGCCACTCTGGCGGTGGCGCTGCGGGGCGCCAAGAAGTCCAAGGTGCTGCGCCAGGACCTGGTGGACTTCGGCGTGCCCCTGTTTGCCAACATCCACCTGTGTGGCTCGGTGCTCACCGAGGTGTTCTTTGTGATGACCGTGTCCCAGGTGCTCTACGGCAAGCTGCCTTCTCTGGGCACCATGGTCCTCTTCTGCTTCCTGCTGGGTATCTTCGCCGTGGGTGCCCCCGGTGTGCCCGGCGGTACCGTGATGGCCTCTTTGGGCCTCATTGTCAGTGTGGTGGGATTTGATAACACCGGCACCGGCCTGATGATGACCATCTTTGCCCTCCAGGACAGCTTCGGCACCGCCTGCAACGTCACCGGCGACGGCGCCCTCACCCTGATGCTCACCGGCTATGCAAAGAAGCACAACATCCAAGAGGTCAAAAATACAGACGTCCTTTAAACACAAAAGCGTCCGGCAAAAGCCGGGCGCTTTTTGCATAGAGAGAGCTGGGAAGCGAAAACTAATTCGGAACCGTCTGTTCACATTTATGCCCTTGAAGGGGGCGAAAAAGGATGATACAATCACCCCAAAGACGAAGAAAACGAGGTGTAAGTATGGCACGAAGCGTCTATTTTGGCGGCCCCATCTTGACCATGGAGGAGCCGCTGTATGCCCAGGCCCTGGTGGAAGAGGACGGCGTCATCCGCTATGTGGGCCAGTTGGAAACGGCTCTGGAACTGGCAGGCCCTCAGGCACGGAAGGTGGACCTGGAGGGGCGGTGTCTGATGCCCGCCTTCCTGGACCCCCACAGCCACTTTATGGCCTGCGCCAATTCCCTGCTCCAGGTCCAGCTGGGGGAGTGTGCCGACCAGGAGGAGCTCTGCCAGCGGCTGGGCGACTTTGTGCAGCGGGAGCACCTCCAGCCTGGAGAGTGGGTGCGGGGCACCGGCTATGACCAGAACGATCTGGCGCAGGGGTGCCCGCCCGACCGGTGGATGCTGGACCGGGCCTGCCCCGACCACCCGGTGGTCATTCAGCACGCCTCGGGCCACGTGGGGGTATTTAATTCTCGGGCACTGGAGCTGCTGGGGGTGGACAAGAACACTCCCTGCCCCCAGGGCGGCGTGATGGAGAAGGATCATGAGGGGCGGCTCACCGGCTACATGGAGGAGAACGCCTTCCTCGGCCTGCTGCAAAAGGTGCCCATGCCCGACCTGAAGGACCTGATGGACGCGCTGGTCCGGGCTCAGGCCCGGTATGCCTCCTACGGCATCGCCACAGTGCAGGAGGGCATGTTCATGGACGCCATGCTCCCCCTCTACCAGGCCATGCTGGCCCAGAAGCTTTTAAAGTTGGACGTGGTGGCCTACGCCGATCCCCGGGACTGCAAAAAGATCATGGAGCAGTTTGGTGACCGGATCGGGCACTATAAAGACCACGTGAAAATCGGGGGCGACAAGATTTTCCTGGACGGCTCTCCCCAGGGACGCACCGCCTGGATGCGCCAGCCCTATGAGGGGGAGAGCGACTACCGGGGCTATCCGGTCCTCACCGACGAGCAGGTGTATGGGCGGCTGAAAAGCGCCCTGGAGCGGGATGTGCAGATCCTGGCCCACTGCAACGGCGACCAGGCGGCGGAGCAGTACCTGTCCGTCATGGAGCGGCTGGAGCAAGAGACGGGGCGGCGGCTGCGCCGGCCGGTGATGATCCACGCCCAGCTGGTGGGACGGGACCAGCTGCCACGGCTCAAGGCTCTGGGGATGATCCCCTCCTTCTTTGTGGCCCATGTGTACCACTGGGGGGAGGTCCACGTGAAAAACTTCGGCCTGGAGCGGGCCGAGCACATCAGCCCCGCCGGTACGGCCTGTGCTCTGGGGATTCCCTTCACCTTCCACCAGGACGCCCCAGTGATCCAGCCCAACATGCTGGAGACCGTGTGGTGTGCGGTGAACCGCCGCACCAAGACGGGCCGTCTGCTGGGGGAGGAGGAGCGGATCTCCACCCTGGAGGCATTAAAGGCGGTAACGGTCTATGCCGCCTACCAGTATTTTGAGGAGGACCGGAAGGGCTCCCTGGCCGCTGGGAAAGCGGCGGACTTTGTGATTTTGGGGCAGGACCCCTTGTCCGCAGATCCCATGGCTCTGCGGGATATTCCGGTGCTGGAGACCATTAAGGACGGCCGAACTATCTGGCCGGGATAAGAGAAAGAGAGGAACATCATGCGAAATATTTTACGGGAGCAGCGGCGCAGCAGCATGGTAGCCGCCATCGTCACCATTCTGATGGGGGTACTGCTCATCTTTGTGCCCAACCGCTCCGCTCAGCTTTTGTGTGCCCTGCTGGGCAGCGCTCTGGTGCTGACGGGAGTGATCTATATCTTCGGCTGGCTGTCCAAGCGGCGGGAGACCGGCTTCCCGGTATGGTTTCTGCTGCCGGGAGTGATCCTCACCGCCCTGGGCCTGTGGCTGTTTACCAACCCGGCCTCGGTCATCGTACTGATCCAGTTTATTTTTGCCGCCATTTTGATCTTCCACGGCGTGATCGACCTGCAGGGGGCGGTGAGCCTCATGCGGCAGGGCTGGGAGCGCTGGTGGATGGATCTGCTGCTGGCGGGCCTTACCCTGGTGCTGGGCATTTTGATTCTGCTCAATCCCTTTGGGGCCACTGAGGTGCTGATGACCATCCTGGGGGTCGCCCTGGTGTTTGACGGAGTGAGCGATCTGGTGCTCATCCATCGCCTGACCAAGGCCTTCCGCCAGACCAACGGAGACTGGGATGCTTGAGCTGCGGGAGGTCAATCTGGAGCTGGGCATGCCCACTGTTCAGACCGCGCTGAGCCAGCTGGCTCTGGAGCTGCGCCGGACCCGCTCCATGGGCTGTACCGCCCTGAAAATCATTCACGGCTATGGCTCTTCGGGGAAGGGCGGTAAGATTCGGGTTCAGGCCCGCAGCCGCCTGGCGAAGATGAAGGGGGCGGGGGAGATCCGGGATGTGATCCCGGGGGAGGAGTTTTCCATCTTCAACTCCGCTACCCTGGCGGCTTTCCGCCGCTGCGGCGCTCTGCGCAAGGACCCGGACCTGGAGCGGCACAACAACGGGGTGACGATTGTTCTGCTCTGAAAGAAGCTTTGGTATATCCGCGGCTATTTTTGTTCCGGAGACGGGCACATTTCTCCCTTGTAACGGGTTGTCAGCGGGGATGTTTTGGGATACAATAAAAATCTATTGGAACTGGAAGGCGGCTTTGGCCGCCATGGACCGTAAGGAGGAAACGCTGTGGAAATCACTCGAAAGGAACGCCATGGCGTCCTTTTTTATTCCTGTGATGAGATGGAGCAGGCTGGCTTTGCCCACGGCTTTTCGACCCGGGTGGGGGGCGTGTCCCCCGAGCCCTGGGACAGCTTGAACCTGGGGGCAGGCCGGGGGGATGAGCCGGAGCGGGTGAGTGAAAACTTCCGCCGCTTCTGCCATGCCATCGGAGCCGATCCAGATACGTTGGTGAAAAACCATCAGGTCCACTCCGATCTTGTCCGTCAGGCAGGGTGGGGAGACCAGGTCTCCTTCCCCGGCGAGGGCGGAAAGGCGGAGGCCGACGGCCTGATCACAGGAGAAAAGGGCTTGAGCCTTTGTATTTTTACCGCCGACTGCATCCCTGTGCTGCTGTGCGACCCGGTCAAGCGGGTGGCCTGCGCCGTCCATGCGGGCTGGCGGGGTACCGCCCTGGGCATTGCCGCCCGGGGAGTGGAGCGAATGAAACAGGATTATGGCTGCCGAGGCGAGGATATCCTGGCGGCCATTGGACCGGGAATCTCCACCTGCTGCTTTGAAACCCATGCCGACGTGCCCGACGGGCTGCGGGAAGGCATGGGGGAGCGGGCGGAGGAATTTATCCATCCCATCCCGGAAAACCGCGAGAAATACCACGTGGATCTGAAGGGAGCCAACCGCCGCTGGCTGATGGACGCGGGAGTGGCTCCCGACCACATTGCCGTGTGCCAAGTGTGCACCGCCTGCCGGGGAGACCTGTTCTGGTCTCACCGCCGCCTGGGGGTGCGCCGGGGCAGTCTGGCCACGGTGATTCAGATCCAATGACTTAAGAGGTGTACATGAGACGATTTGGCATCCTGCTGCTGGTGCTGGCTCTTCTGCTGGCCGGGTGCGGGAACACCGGGGAGGGCAGCAGCTCCTCCTCCAGCTCCCAGAGCTCCAGCAGCAGCTCCTCTTCCCAGGAGGAGAAGAATACCCAGCCTTTTACCCTGGCGGCCTACCCCGCCTACAGCTTTCATCCGGCCCTGTCCACCAGCCAGGCCAATCTGACTCTGGCCCCGTTGCTGTATGAGAGCCTGTTTACGGTGGACAGTACCTTTACCGCTACGCCTCAGCTGTGTCAGAGCTACACCGTCAGCGAGGACGGCCTGACCTGGACCTTGCAGCTGCGCGCCGGGGTGACCTTCTCCGACGGAACCCCGTTGACTGGAGAGATCGTGGCCCAGGCGCTCCAGACCGCCAAGGACCCAGCCTCCCGCTACGCCAAGCGGCTGGCCAATGTGAGCGGCGTGTCCGGCTCCGGCGATCAGGTGACCATTACCCTCACCGTACCCAACGGGGCCCTGCCTGCGCTGCTGGATATCCCCATCGCCCTGGACAGCTCCAGCCGCCCCCTGGGAACAGGCCCCTATGTTCTGTCCGAGCAGAACGGCAAGCTCTATCTCAATGCTCGGGAGGACTGGTGGCAGGGAGCGGACAGCTTGAGCATCAAGCAGATCCCTCTGGCCACCATGACTCAGAAGGAGCAGGTGGGCACCGCATTCAACTCCGGCGAGGTCACTCTCATCGACGCGGATATCACCGGCAGCAACGAGCTGGGCTACTCGGGAAGCTACGAGGTGTGGGAGTATAACACCACAGGGCTCATCTATCTGGGGTTCCAGACCGCCCACGGGGTGTGCCAGAAAGCGGAGGTGCGTCAGGCCATTGCCAAGGCCATTGACCGCAGCTATGTGACGGATAACGTCTACGCCCGCCACGCCACGGCCGCCACGCTGCCCGTCCATCCGGACAGCGCCCTGTATGATGCAGAGCTGGCCCAGGAGCTGGAGTATGATCTGTCCGCCCTCAAGGCGCTGGGGCTGGAGGGGAAATCCCTGACTCTTCTGGTCAACATTGAAGATATGGCCAAGAGCGCCGCGGCCAACCGCATCGAGGAGGACCTGGAATCGGCCGGCCTGCGGGTGACAGTGGAGCGCCTGGCCTGGGAGGACTATGTGAAAGCGCTGGAGCGGGGTCAGTTTGACCTTTATCTGGCGGAGGTATATCTCACCGCTGATTTTGATCTGACGTCCCTCATTTCCCCTCAGGGGGAGCTGAACTACGGCGGCTGGAACGACGCGGCGATCCCAGGGCTGCTGGACAATGTGCGCCGGGCCCAGGGAGACGAGCGGGTGGAGCGGATGACCACCCTGCTGCGTTACTTAAATCAAAATGCCCCCATCGCCCCCATCTGCTTCCGGGAGGGGACGGTGCTCACCCAGTATGACCGGGTGGAGAATTTGAGCCCCGTGCAGGGAAATGTGTTTTCCAATCTGTCCCAGTGGACGGTAAAATAAAAAAGAAATTGGATTTCGTGTGGAGGAATGGACATGAGTGTTTACCGCTGTTATTCCGAGAAGAGACCGGGCTTTGACGTGGAGGCCCAGGGCCTGTGCCGTCAGCTGCAGGAGCAGCTGGGTGTGCAGGGACTGGAGTCGGTTCGCATTCTGAACCGCTATGATGCCGACCGCATCGATCCCCAGGTCTATGAGGCCGCCAAGAGCGTGGTGTTCTCTGAGCCCCAGGTGGACGTGATCTATGACGAGCAGTTCCCCGCTCCCCAGGGGGAGCACCAGGTGCTGGCGGTGGAGGCTCTGCCCGGCCAGTACGACCAGCGTGCCGACTCCTGTGAGCAGTGCATCCAGCTCCAGTCCGGCGTGGACCGCCCCATCATCGCCACCGCCAAGGTGTATCTGCTGATGGGTACCATCAGCGAAGGGGACCTGGATAAGATCCGCAAGTACCTCATTAACCCCGTGGAGAGCCGGGAAGCTTCCATGGACAAGCCCGAGACCCTGGAGCGCACCCACGCCGCCCCCGACCATGTGGACACTGTGGAAGGCTTCATCGCCATGGACGAGAAGGCTCTGGAGGAGCTCCTTTCCCGCCTTGGCCTGGCTATGGATCTGGACGACCTGAAGTTCCTGCAGACCTACTTCCGGGACCAGGAGAAGCGGGACCCCACCATCACCGAGATCCGCGTGGTGGACACCTACTGGTCCGACCACTGCCGCCACACCACCTTCTCCACCCATCTGGACGAGATTTCCATCGACGACCCGGAGATCCGTGCCGCCTATGAGCGCTACCTGGATGCCCGGGTGGAGGTGTATGGGGAGGAGAAGGCGGCCAAGCGCCCCCGTACCCTGATGGACGTGGCCACCATCGGCACCAAGACCCTGAAAAAGCGCGGCCTGCTGCCTGAGCTGGACGAGAGCGAGGAAATTAACGCCTGCTCCATCCACGTGCCCGCCAAGGTGGACGGCAAGGAGCAGGATTGGCTGCTGATGTTCAAAAACGAGACCCACAACCACCCCACCGAGATCGAGCCCTTCGGCGGCGCGGCCACCTGTATTGGCGGCTGCATCCGTGACCCCCTGTCCGGCCGCGTGTATGTCCACCAGGCCATGCGCTTCACCGGCGGCGGCGATCCCCGTGTGCCCTTTGACCAGACCATCCCCGGCAAGCTGCCCCAGCGGAAGATTGCCCAGACCGCCGCGGCGGGCTACTCCTCCTACGGCAACCAGATCGGCCTGGCCACCGGCCACGTGGCTGAGGTCTACCACGAGGGCTACATCGCCAAGCGCCTGGAGTGCGGCGCGGTGGTAGGTGCGGCTCCTGCCGACCATGTCCGCCGTGAGGTGCCCGCCCCCGGCGACGTGGTGATCCTGCTGGGCGGCCGCACCGGCCGTGACGGCATCGGCGGCGCCACCGGCTCCTCCAAGAGCCACAACATGAAATCCCTGACCACCATGGCCTCCGAGGTCCAGAAGGGCAACGCCCCCGAGGAACGGAAGATTCAGCGCCTGTTCCGCAACGGCGAGGTGACCCGCCTCATCAAGCGCTGCAACGACTTTGGTGCCGGCGGCGTGTCCGTGGCCATCGGCGAGCTGGCCGACGGCCTGGAGATCAACCTGGACGCCGTGCGCAAGAAGTACGAGGGCCTGGACGGCACCGAGCTGGCTATCTCTGAGAGCCAGGAGCGTATGGCCGTGGTGGTTGCCCCTGAGGATGCGGAGAAGTTTATTGCCGCCGCCCAGAGCGAGAACCTGGAGGCCTATCAGGTGGCCGTGGTCACCGAGAGCCCCCGGATGGTCATGCACTGGAAGGGCCAGAAGATCGCTGACCTCAGCCGTGAGTTCCTGAACACCAACGGTGCGGTGAAGCACGCCACCCTCCGCGTGGACAAGAAGGACCGCACTGCCCTGGCCCAGGCCTCCGTCCACTCCCTGAAGGAGATGGCCGCCAGCCTGAAGAGCGCCTCCCGCCGTGGCCTCACCGAGCGCTTCGACGGCTCCATCGGCGCGAGCTCTGTCCTGATGCCCTTCGGCGGCAAGACCCAGCGCACCCCCGCCCAGGCCATGGCCGCCCTGTTCCCGGTGGAGCCCGGCCAGGAGACCGACCAGGCTAGCGTGATGGCCTGGGGCTGTGACCCGGATCAGCTGTCTGTGGACCCCTATGCGGGCGCCCACAATTCCGTATATACCTCCATGGCCAAGATCGTGGCCGCCGGCGCCGACTATAAGAAGGCCTACCTCACCCTGCAGGAGTTCTTCGAGAAGCTGCGGGATGAGCCTCAGCGCTGGGGCAAGCCCTTCTCCGCCCTGCTGGGTGCTCTGGATGCTCAGCTGGAGCTGGGTGCCGCTGCCATCGGCGGTAAGGACTCCATGTCCGGTTCCTTCCTGGACAAGGACGTGCCCCCCACCCTCATCTCCTTCGCCATCGCACCCATTCAGGGCCAGCAGGTCCTGTCTCCCGAGTTCAAGGCCGCCGATCACCCGGTGTACCTGTTCCGCTCTGAGGACACCAAGAGCGCCTGGGAAGCCTTCCACGCCCTGTGTGAGGCGGGCAAGGTGAAGGCCGCCTGGGCGGTGGAGAACGGCCTGGCCGAGGCGGTGATGAAGATGTCCTTCGGCAACCGTATCGGCTTCCAGGCCGGTATGGAGGACGTGGAATGGTACGCCCCCATGGTGGGTGCCATCGTGGCCGAGCTGTCTGAGGACATCAACGACCCCTGCGCCGTCCGCATCGGCGAGACCAACGAGGCTCCCTTTGTGGCTCTGCCCGGCGAGGCCGTGTCCATTGACGAACTCCAGAAGCTCAACGACGGCGTGCTGGAGAGCGTCTATCCCACCAAGGCGGGTTCCTCCGAGGACGTGAAGGCCATCTCCTGGGACAAGCGGTCCATCGCCGTGTGCAAGCACAAGGTGGCCCGTCCCAAGGCGGTCATCCCTGTCTTCCCCGGTACCAACTGTGAGTACGACACCGCCAAGGCCTGCCTGCGGGCGGGCATTGACCCGGAGATCATTGTGGTGCGCAACCTGTCCACCAGCCTGCTGTCCCAGTCCGCCCAGGCCCTGGAGCAGGCCATCCGCTCCGCTCAGATGGTGGTGCTGCCCGGCGGCTTCTCCGGCGGCGACGAGCCCGAGGGCTCCGGCAAGTTCATTGCCTCCTTCCTGCGCTCTCCCGCCCTTACCGATGCCATCCACGACCTGCTGAAGAACCGGGACGGCCTGATGCTGGGCATCTGCAACGGCTTCCAGGCCCTGGTGAAGCTGGGCCTGGTGCCCTTCGGCGAGATCCGCGAGATGGACGACAGCTGCCCCACTCTGACCTATAACCTGATCGGCCGCCACCAGAGCCGCTACGTCACCACTCGCGTGGCCAGCGTCAACTCTCCCTGGATGCTCAAGTCCAACGTGGGTGACCTGCACACCATCCCCATCTCCCACGGCGAGGGCCGCTTTGTGGCGCCTCAGAGCGTGCTGGAGCAGCTCATTGCCAACGGCCAGGTAGCCACCCAGTACGTGGACCTGGAGGGCAATCCCTCTATGGACATCGACATCAATCCCAACGGCTCTCTGGAGGCCATTGAGGGCATCTTCTCTCCCGACGGTCGCGTCTTTGGTAAGATGGGCCATCTGGAGCGCCGCGGTCCCCTGGTGGGCAAGAACATTCCCGGCGAGAAGCACCAGCCCCTCTTCGAGTCCGGCGCGGAGTATTTTAAATAAGTTTCTCCATGTAAGGCGCAGGCTTTGCCTGCGCCTTTTTTATACAACAAAACCGCATGGCTAACAAAAAATTTACAAATGCTTCTACAACATAGAAACAAGGTGTGGTATAATATGCACAAAGAGGCTGAAGAAAAGAAACAGAAACTGTAATCGAACATGTCACGAGAAGGAGCGAATGTCTATGAAAACAATACCGGAGTATAGTGGTACCCTCCGCAGCCATCTGCTTACGGTTCCCAAATGCATGAGTGCAGCGGGATCCGTATTTTTGGGCGGCGGATTAAATCTCTGGTTTTTTCTACCGATGTAGCCATTATTAAGAATGTCAATGCGGACGCCATTATCGCAGTCTATCCCTTTACCCCCCAGCCCTCCATCACCCAGGCCATCATCAGTGTCTCTGAGGTGCCTGTATTTGTGGGTGTGGGCGGCGGTATGACAAACGGGGACCGGTCGGTGCGCCTGGCGGAGTACTCTGAGCACCAGGGTGCCTCCGGCGTAGTGGTGAACGCTCCCATTACCAATGAGACCATTGCCAAGATGAAGGCCGTTGTGGATATCCCGGTCATCACCACCATTGTTTCCGGAGATATGGATATTGCCGGACGCCTGGAGGCTGGGGCGGACATCCTCAACGTGTCGGGTGCGGCCAAGACGCCCGAGATCGTGGCCAAGATCCGTGCCCAGTTCCCGGACGTGCCCATCATCGCCACCGGCGGCCCGAAGGAGGAGGATATCTTGCGCACCATTCAGGCTGGCGCCAATGCCATTACATATACGCCTCCCACCACCGGACAGCTGTTTGCGGAGATCATGATCAATCACCGCAAAAATTTCAGCAAACAGCCCGGCTGATTTTGCCTTGCTTTTGCCGCCCTGGCAGCCCCTCTTTTCGTCATGGGAGAGAGGGGGCTGCGGGCGGTTTTTCGGCTGTGATGGGACGTTTTTTCCCTTGAAAAATTTTTTGAAGAAATTTTGAAAAAACCGTTGACAACCAGGGGGAAATCGGGTATACTCTCACTTGTCCTGTTCGAGAGGACAGCAAATCACGGCGGCATAGCTCAGTTGGCTAGAGCACTCGGTTCATACCCGAGTTGTCCCCGGTTCGAATCCAGGTGCCGCTACCATTCACAATGTTCGGACGTCGGTCCGTTCCATATAAAACGGCCCGGTGGTCAAGCGGTTAAGACTCCGCCCTTTCACGGCGGCAACACGGGTTCGAGTCCCGTCCGGGTCACCACCACTTTTTAGCCGTTCAATATGGAGGCATAGCTCAGCCGGTAGAGCGTCCGCCTCACACGCGGAAGGTCACAGATTCGAGTTCTGTTGTCTCCACCATGCAAAGAACCACACCAAAAGGTGTGGTTCTTTTGCTATGCTTACATTGTTCGGCGGGTAACCGCCTCCAACGGGTCAGGTCGTAGATTTTAGTTGTGTTGTCTCCACCAAAACAAAAAGCAGTTGCGAAAGCAACTGCTTTTTGTTTTGCTTTGCGGCCTGCAACAGATTAGGCCACAGTTAAGTTGTATTGCCTTTATCAAAAAAGGAAGACACAACTTTCCCCGCCTCCTAATAAGAAAACATGAGATAGTCCAGTAAAATCAATGTTTTCAGAGGCAAGGAACACGATGTGAAGTCAAAAAATCAAATACTGGCAGGATAAAGGGTGCTGATGTGAAATATCAGCACCCTTTTCCTGTCCCAAACGCCATAGGGAATCCTATGGCGTTTTTACTTTCCATCAAGTACACGGAAAACTGTATTGAAAGGGGTGAGAAATCGAAGGTATTTCTTCATGTAGGAAATGCAAATCAAGTGTCCATAGGTTTTCCCACATGGAGAAGCAAGTGGGCACAGAATTGAATTTTTTCCGAAAACGAACACTTTTCCAGACCGCCGGAGGGAGGTGAGATTATGGCGGTATTTCGCATTGAGAAAACCCGCGACTACACGGTGATGGCAAACCATCATCTGCGGAACACGGCACTGTCGCTGAAAGCGAAGGGGCTGCTGTCCCTCATGCTATCCTTGCCGGAGGATTGGGACTACACCACCAAAGGTCTTGCGCGGATATGCCGGGATGGAGTGGACAGCATTTGTGCTACGGTCCGGGAGCTGGAGGATGCGGGATACATTATCCGTGAAAGAGTCCGCAACGCCAACGGGCGGCTCGGCAGCATCGAGTACACGATTTTGGAGCAGCCCAGGCCGCCGGAACCTAAACCGGGAAAACCTGAACGGGAAAATCCAGTTCAGGTAAAACCAGTCTTGGATTCTCCTGTCTTGGGAAAACCTGAACAGGAAAAACCCGCACAATTAAATACTAAAGGATCAAGTAACCAAATATCAAATACTGATTCATCAAGTACGGAAGGATCAAATCCTATCCAATCAAGTCCCCAAACCCCCGCAGAGACCAAACGAACCGGACGGGACTGGATGCGGGAGCGAGAGAGCTATCGGGAACTGATTTTGGAGAATATCGAGTATGACTATCTATGCCGGGATGACCGGCTGGATCGGGATATGCTGAATGAATTGGTGGAGCTCATGGTGGATACCGTCTGTTCCCGCAGGGAAACGATCCGCATTGCCGGGGACGACTATCCGGCGGAGGTGGTCAAATCCCGGTTCCTGAAGCTGAACAGTTCTCACATTGAGTATGTGTTGGACCGTATGCGGGAGAACACCACCTATGTCCGCAACATCAAGAAATATCTGCTGGCTGCCCTGTATAACGCCCCGGCCACCATCGACAGCTACTATGCGTCCCTGGTGAACCATGACCTGTACGGCAGCGGAGAAAGGAGATGATAGGTCATGCAGGAAGAAGTCACCCAGCGCACCATTGCCCTCTGTGTGGAGGCCACCAAACTCTCCGCCGGGATGCTGCAGCAGGCCATGAAAAAAGTGCTGGACGAGATGCAGAAAGGAGTGACCGGCCATAAGACCAAGCTGCACCACGGAAAGCAGACCCTCCGGCAGCTGATGAAGCACAACACCGGCGTTTCCAACATCGAGATCACCGACCGGAACATCCGGGCCTTTTCCGCCACCGCCAAGAAGTACGGCATTGACTTTGCTCTGAAAAAGGATACCAGCGGCGAGATACCCCGCTACCTGGTGTTCTTCAAGGGCCGGGATGCCGACGTTATCACGGCAGCCTTTCGGGAGTTCTCCGCAAAGAACCTGGAGAAAGAGAAAAAGCCCTCCATCCGCAAGGAGCTGGAGCAGGCGAAACAGCAGTCCAAAGCCCAGCACCGCCAGCGGGAGAAGGTCAAGACCAAAGACCGGGGTGTGGAATTATGACGGTTGACTGGAAGAAAAAGCTGATCCCCAACCTCCCGTATCTGCTGTTCGTGTATCTCTTTGACAAGCTCTGCCAGGCGGTGCGCCTTGCGCCCGGCCTTGACGCCTCTGAAAAGTTCCTGCATTTGAGCCAGGGCTTTACGGAGGCGTTTTCTTCTGGGCTGCCAAGTCTGCATCCGCTGGACCTGCTGGCGGGTATCGCCGGGGCGGTCATTGTTCGGCTGGCGGTGTATGCCAAGAGCAAGAATACAAAGAAATATCGCAAGGGCATTGAGTACGGCAGCGCACGATGGGGCACGGCGGCCGATATTGCCCCCTATGTCGATCCGGTTCCCGACTGGAACATTCCTTTGACCCAGACGGAAAAGCTCACCATGTCCAGCCGCCCGAAAAATCCCAAGTACGCCCGAAACAAGAACATTCTGGTCATCGGCGGCAGCGGCAGCGGCAAGACCCGGTTCTTCGTCAAGCCCTCACTCATGCAGATGCACAGCAGCTATGTGGTCACCGATCCCAAAGGACAGCTTTTGTCCGAGGTGGGGACCATGCTGCGGCGGGGCGCCCCCAAGCTGGACGAGAACGGAAAACCCCTGCGGGATGCCCGCGGGAAGGTCATCTATGAGCCGTACCGCATTAAAGTCCTCAACACCATCAACTTCAAAAAGAGCATGAAATACAACCCCTTCGCCTATATTCGGTCGGAGAAAGACATCCTCAAATTGGTCAATGTCATCATTGCCAACACCAAAGGCGACGGAGAAAAATCCTCGGAAGATTTTTGGGTGAGTGCGACTCGTTCGCTGGCGGTAAAAA
>CAJLCG010000022.1 GCA_905205085.1 uncultured Oscillospiraceae bacterium | reverse complement strand
GCCGTCGGTAATGGCGTGGGACTTGTAATCCAGGAAGGTGAAGCGGGCCATCTTCTCGTCCTTGATGGCGTTGAAGAAGGCGTCGATGGGACCGTTGCCCTCGCCGGATACCTTGAAAATAGTATCGGTGTGCTGGAGGGTGCCCCAGAAGGTGACGTGGGAGTGGCCCTCGTTGTCCACGCTCTCTTGGAAGGCGTGCTTAAGCAGCTTGTAGGGCTCCTTGACGTCCACATATTCCTGATGGAACAGCTCGTTGATGCGCTCGGGGCTGATCTCCTTGCCCACCTTGTCGGTTTCCACCTGGACGATGTGGCCAAACTCGGGGTGCATGGCCTTGGGCAGGTCGAAGCCGAAGTTGTGCTCCATGATGTAGGCGGCGCCGCCCTTGCCCGACTGGGAGTTGATGCGGATGATGGGCTCGTACTCCCGGCCTACGTCGGCGGGATCGATGGGCAGGTAGGGGATCTCCCAGAAGTCGCTGCCGCTCTCCTTCATATACTGAGTGCCCTTGTTGATGGCGTCCTGGTGGCTGCCGGAGAAGGCGGTGAATACCAGCTTGCCAGCGTAGGGCTGCCGGTCGCCCACGGGCATCTTAGTGCAGCGCTCGTACATGTCCTTGATCTTGTTGATGTTGGAGAAGTCCAGCTCAGGGTCCACGCCCTGGGTCCACATATTCATGGCCAGGGTGACCATATCCACGTTGCCGGTGCGCTCGCCGTTGCCGAAGAGGGTGGCCTCTACGCGCTCGGCACCAGCCAGCAGGCCCATCTCGGCGGTGGCCACGCCGCAGCCCCGGTCATTGTGGGGATGCAGGGAGATGATGGCGCACTCACGGGAGGGAAGTTTACGGCAGAAGTACTCCAGCATGTCGGCAAACTGGTTGGGCATGCAGTTCTCCACGGTGGTGGGCAGGTTCAGGATGACCTTGTTCTCCGGGGTGGCGTGGAGGTGTTCCAGCACCGCCTGGCAGATGTCCACGGCGTAGTCCATCTCGGTGCCCATGAAGGACTCAGGGGAGTACTCAAAGCGCAGGTTCATGCCCTGCTCAATCATAGGCTGGGACATCTCGTAGATCAGGTCAGCCGCGTCGGTGGCGATCTTGGTGATGCCCTCCATGTCCATGTGGAAGACCACCTTGCGCTGGAGGGTGGAGGTGGAGTTATAGAAGTGGAGGATGACATTCTTGGCGCCCTTGATGGCCTCAAAAGTCTTTTTAATGAGGTGTTCCCGGGCCTGGACCAGCACCTGGATGGTCACGTCGTCGGGGATGTGGCCGCCCTCGATGAGCTCGCGGCAGATCTCATACTCCGTCTCGCTGGCGGAAGGGAAGCCGATCTCGATCTCCTTAACGCCGATGTCAATGAGGGTATGGAAATATTCCAGCTTCTCCTGAAGATTCATGGGGTCTACCAGGGCCTGGTTGCCGTCCCGCAGGTCTACCGAGCACCACACAGGAGCCTTGGTGATGACCTTGTCAGGCCAGGTGCGCCCCTCGATCTTCTGGGGCTGGAAGGGAATGTACTTTGTGTATCCGGGATTCATGATGCTTGTTCTCCTTTCCTGTTTCCGCCGCGTTGGGGGGCGGAGTGTGCCGCGGGGGAGAAAATCAAAAACGCCCCCGACTTTTACAAGTCAGGGGCGTTATACTAACGCGGTACCACCCTGGTTCAGCCGCCGGTTGCCCGAACGGCCCTCAAAGCCTCCAACAAGGCCGCGGCTGATAACGAAGCCAACCGTCCCGCCTTACTGCTGTTCAGGCGGACTGCTCAGGGACCAGTTATACACGGAGGGGCCGCACACCGGTTCACACCAACCACCGGCTCTCTGAAGAGGGACACGCGCCGTCTTTTTTCCCGTCGCCGCATTTCTTATGGTAGATTTTAGCCGAGCAAAGTCAGTTTGTCAAGGGAAAGATTTTGCGTTGGATTTGAAAGAGCGTGCATAGACTTACAGGGAGAGAGGGGGCGGACCGCTTTGGGGGAGCTGTGGCCGCTGGCGGGCGGCGGGACCTTACGGGCACGGGAGGAGGACCTCTGGGTCCGTTTGGAGGCGGTGCGCCCTGACGACGGCAGAGGACTTTATAAGGTGTGGTGTACCGGGGCGGGAGGAGAATTCCTGCTGGGGACCCTAGTCCCCCAGGGGGGCGGGCTGTGCCTGGAGCGGAGAGTAGCCCGTCGGACCCTGGAGGAGGCGGGAGCTTGGCCTCTGACCGGTGGAAAGTGTGTAATGGCATATTCCTTTACAAGTGGAACAAGGGGACAGGCGGACTGGCGCAGAGAGGAACACCCGGAGGATTTTTGCCAAGATCCGGTGGTGCGCGCCTGTCTGAAGGGAGTGCATGGGCTGCTCAGCCGGGTAAATGGAGCGGTGCGGCAGTTGGCCGCACCCTTTTCTATCTGTAAACCAATTTTGCTTAACACATTGTTTTGTTTTGCTCAGGTGGAGGAGTGGCAGGGGCGGCGGTATCTGGTGTGGAGCTTTGACCGCCGGGGGCGCCCCCTGCCGCCTGGGGATCAAAACAGGGAAAAATAACACAAATCCATTGAAAAACCGGAAGGACTTGCGTATAATCAGGAAAGACTAAAGGAAGAAATGGAGCAGGACCTATGTACCGTATCGATATTATGACCTTATTTCCCGATGTGGTGGGAGATATGCTGTGTGAGTCCATCCTGGGCCGGGCCCAGGAGCGGGGCTATATCCGCATTGAGTGCCACCAGATTCGGGATTATACCTTAAATAAACAGCGCCAGGTGGACGACTACCCTTACGGTGGCGGCCGGGGAGCGGTCATGCAGGCCGACCCCCTCTACCAGTGCTGGAAGCACATCTGCGATGAGGCAGGGGAGCGGATTCACACCATTTATATGTCTCCTGCCGGCAAGACCTTTGACCAGGCCGATGCCCGGCGTCTGCGGGACGACTACCAGCGTCTGATTCTGGTGTGCGGCCACTATGAGGGTATTGACGAGCGCTTTATTGAGGAGTGTGTGGACGAGGAAATCTCCATCGGCGACTTTGTCCTCACCGGCGGGGAGATCCCTGCTATGGCAGTAGCCGACGCAGTGTGCCGTCTGGTGCCCGGCGTGCTCTCTGATCCCTCCTGCTATGAAAATGAGAGTCACTGGAATGGAATGCTGGAGGCTCCCCAGTACTCCCGGCCCGAGGTGTGGCATGAGCGCACCGTGCCTTCCATCCTCCTGTCCGGCAACCACGCCAAGGTGGACCAGTGGCGGCGCAAGCAGTCCATTCTCCGCACCCGTCACCGCCGCCCTGACCTGTACGCCCAGCTGGATCTCACCAGTAAAGCCGACCGCAAGCTGCTCCGCGAGCTGGAGGAGGAGACAGGGGAGAAGTTCCTCTAAATTTTTCCCGATTTGTGAGGGGAATCGCTTTACATTCCCCCACTTTTATGATATGGTAAATAAAATCTGATTTTAAAAATCACATTTGGAGATGGAACACATGAGTTTTAAGATTGTTGTGGACAGCTGCTGCGACCTGACCGCTCAGATGCTGAAAGACCCCTGTTTCGTCAAGGTGCCGCTGACCATTCACTCCAATGGCAGTACCTTTGTGGACGACGATACCTTTGACCAGGCCGACCTGCTCTGGTCTATGAAGCAGAGCGAGCAGGCCCCCTCCACCGCCTGCCCCTCCCCCCAGGCCTATCTGGACGCCTATGAGTGCGGGGTGGAGGACGTCTATGTGGTCACCCTGTCCGCCCTGCTCAGCGGCTCCCACAACAGCGCCGAACAGGCCCGGGTGCTGCTGGAGGAGGAAGAACCCGACGTCAATGTGCATGTGTTCAACTCCTGCTCTGCCGCCTCCGGCGAGGTGCTGGTGGCCCTGAAGATTCGGGAGCTTGCCCAGTCCGGCATGCCTTTTAAGAAGGTAGTGCGGGAGGTAGAGCAGTATATCTATCAGATGCAGACTTTGTTTGTGCTGGAGTCCCTGGAAAACCTGCGCAAGAACGGCCGCTTGACCAAGCTGCAGGCGGTAGTCACCGGGGCGCTGAAGATCAAGCTGTTCATGGGAGGTACCCCCGAGGGGGAGATCTGCAAGCTGGGACAGGCTCTGTCCATGAAACAGGCTCTGAACAAGCTGGTGGATAAGATTGCCTCCGACCCCAACCATGTGGGCCGCAAGGTGGTTGTCTGTCACTGCAACTGCAAGGAGCGTGCCGAGAAGCTCAAGGAGCAGATTATGGCCAAATGCCAGGTAGGCGAGATCCTGGTGGTGGGCGCGGGAGGCATCACCACTGTGTATGCCAACGACGGCGGCGTCGTTGTGGCCTATTGACAAGAACAGAATTTGGTTTACACTGATAGAGGTGTGGGGATGACTCACACCTCTATCTTCACGTTCGGGAGGAGATCGCTATGACGAGAGAGCAGGCCTGGGCGCTGTTGGCCCAGTATAATAAGGAGCCCTTCCACCTTCGCCACGCCATTACGGTGGAGCATGTGATGGGCTGGTTTGCCCAGAAGCTGGGCTATGGAGAGGAGAAGGAGTTTTGGTCCTTAGTGGGACTTCTCCACGACCTGGATTTTGAGATGTGGCCGGAGGACCACTGCATCAAGTCCCAGGAGCTGATGCGGGAGGCGGGGATTGACGAGGCTATGATTCGGGCTACCGCCTGCCATGGCTGGGGCCACCGGGTAGACATCAAGCCGGAGCACGAGATGGAGAAGGTGCTCTACGCCTGCGACGAGCTCACCGGCCTCATCGGCGCGGCAGCGCTCATGCGTCCCTCCAAGAGTGTGGCCGATATGGAGCTTAAATCTTTGAAAAAGAAGTTTAAGGATAAAAAATTTGCCGCCGGCTGTTCCCGGGACGTGATCGCTCAGGGAGCGGAACTGCTGGGCTGGGATCTGGATAAGCTGCTGGATATGACTTTGTCCGCGATGCGGGATGAGGAGGAGGCCATTGAGGCAGCCGTAGCTGCTCTTTAACGGCTGTGAAAAGGGGAATCGGGGTTGACAACCACTTTTTCCCGTGTTACCATGAAGCCACAAAGGGGAGTAGTCGGCACAGCGACTGCTGTGCGGTAGGACCAACAAGCATGAGGGAGTGATCCCTCTGGTTTTGCCTGAAATGACCAGACCTGCGTTCCAAATTGGAACGCAGGTCTTTTTTCTTATCCCACTGGGCAAACTCTACCGTACACGGCACTGTTCTCCGGGAAAAGTCGGCGCAAATCAAACAAGGGAGGAAATCACATGGAATTTTTGTGGGAAAGTCTGCTGTCCATTACATGGCAGCAGCTGGTCATGTATGTGGTGGGCGGAGTGCTCATCTGGTTGGCCATTGAGAAGGGCTTTGAGCCCGCCCTGCTGCTGCCCATGGGCTTTGGCGCCATCCTGGTCAACCTGCCCACCTCGGGCGTGATCAACCAGGTGACCGCCGGAGTGGGGGAGACCCATGGAATTATCCAGTGGCTCTTTGAGGTAGGGATTAGCGCCAGTGAGGCTATGCCCATCCTGCTGTTTATCGGCATCGGAGCTATGATCGACTTCGGACCCCTGCTGGCCAACCCCAAGCTCTTCCTGTGTGGTGCCGCCGCCCAGGCGGGCATCTTCCTTACCATCCTCCTGGCTGCCGCCCTTGGCTTTGATATGAAGGACGCCGCCTCCATCGGTATCATCGGCGCGGCCGACGGCCCCACCTCGATTCTGGTTTCCCAGGTGCTCAAATCCAACTATGTGGGAGCCATTGCCGTGGCCGCCTACTCCTATATGGCTCTGGTCCCCATCATTCAGCCCTTTGCCATCAAACTGGTGACCACCAAGAAGGACCGGGCTATGCGGATGCCTTACCGGGCCCAGGGGGTATCCAAGCGGCTGCGCATTCTGTTCCCCATCATTGTCTCGGTGATTGCCGGACTGGTAGCTCCCTCCTCGGTGGCTCTGGTGGGTTTCCTGATGTTCGGTAACCTGATTCGGGAGTGCGGCGTGCTTTCCACCCTGTCCAAGACCGCCCAGAACGAGCTGGCCAATCTCATTACCCTGCTGCTGGGCATCACCATCTCCTTCTCCATGAAGGCGGACCAGTTTGTCAAGCCTGAGACGCTGCTCATCATGGCCCTGGGCCTGGTGGCCTTCATCCTGGACTCGGTGGTGGGCGTGCTGTTTGTGAAGGTGCTCAACCTCTTTACCCCCAAGAACAAGATCAACCCCATGGTGGGCGCGGCAGGCATCTCCGCCTTCCCCATGTCCTCCCGGGTCATCGAGAAGCTGGGCCAGGAGGCTGACCCCCAGAACCACCTGCTGATGCACGCGGTAGCCGCCAATGTGTCCGGACAGATTGCTTCGGTGGTGGCAGGCGGTGTGATCCTTCAGTACTGTGCTACCCATATGATCGGCTGAGAGTGAGGAGGAGACGAATATGAATATGGAAAACATCGGCTTGGCCTTGGAGATGATGGGGCAGGGAATGCTGGGTATCTTTGTGGTGCTGAGCATCATTGCTCTGCTGGTGGCCCTGATGCAGAAATTGGACAACCGAAAGAAGTAACTGAAAAAGAAAAGAATTAGAAACAGCTCCGCCCAGGCGGAGCTGTTTTTATGGAAACCTGGCGTGTAAAAGCGGAACTGGTTTGTGAAAAAAGAGAAGGGGCAAAAGTGCACAAAAAACTGCGAAATTATAAAAATTCGATATTTTTTTCAGTATAATAGAAAAAATGAACAAGGAAAACAAGGAAAGTATAGTGATTTTTGCCCTTGTTTCTGGACGGCCATTTGGTTACAATGTGGTAACAAAAGTAACAGCCCGTTGCTTTTGATGTCATAATTGTTGACATAATTTTGTAACTAAATAGGAGTGAAGACAATGACACGAAAGCTGTTTTCGCTGACGCTGAGCGCCTTTGCCTTGCTTCTCCTGATGGGTGCCGGTGTGGAAGAGGATTCCACCCAGCAGCTTCAAACCGAGAAAGGGACCCGTGGGGCCCAGCTGGTTCAGACCAGCGAAACTCACGATCAGGAAGCAGACCAGGCGCACATGGTGACCGCGGTTGCGGGCTCCAGCGTGCTGACCTTGGTGGAGGACATGGACCGGACCTTGACGGTTGACGGCAAGGCGGTTCCCTCAGAGGTAAACAAGACGCAGCAGGGCGGAACGACTTATGTGGCTCTGGTCCCCATGGCCAAGGAGCTGGACCCCTCCGTCTCTGTCACTTGGGACGGCGGCAGCCAGACCGTAACGGTGAGCAGCAGTAAGCTCAATCTCACCGCCAAGGTTGGCCAGCTGTATCTGGTGGCCAATGGCCGCTACCTGTACATCCCTGAGGGAGTACAGCTGGTGGATGGCCGGGTGACGGTTCCTCTGTCTGTACTGACCGAGGCCTTTGACGCCTCCCTGACCTGGAACGCCGCCACCGGTGTGGTGGCCGTGACCCGGGGCAGCGGTGCCCTGACCCCCGCGGATCAGTATTATAACCAGGACGATCTGTTCTGGCTGTGCCGTATTATTTACGCCGAGAGCGGCAACCAGCCCCTGGAGGGCATGATGGCGGTGGGCAATGTGGTGCTCAACCGGGTCAACGACCCCATCTATCCCAACACCATCGTGGGTGTGCTGTCCCAGAAGAACCAGTTCACCACCTACCAGTCCGGAAAGCTGGCTTACCGCACCCCCAATGAGAACAGCGTCATCGCCGCCAAGCTGGTGCTGGGCGGCGGTGTGGTAGAAGAAACTCTGGGAGCGACCCACTTTGATTCCTGCAGCAACAGCTGGGCCTCCCGACATAAGACCTGTGTGGCTGTCATCGGCGGCCATCGGTTCTACGCTTAAGAGACGTGATCCGTCCGGAAATCCGGACGGATCACGTTTTTTCCATATTCAGGAGATTGAAGGGAAAAGGAAGAGCCGGAGAGATGGGTTTCTGAATTTTAGGGCTTTCTTTTTTGCATATTCATGTATATAATATACCTTGTGAAATCAGCGTTTCCATAGAGAGCATTTGACGGGAAACGAAAATGAACGCAGGCAACTGCGCCACGGAGGAGTCACTATGACAAGAAGTACGGCCCGCGAGATTGCGGTGCATATGATCTTTTCTCTGGGGTTTGGTACCCAGAGTGCGGAGGAGGTCCTGGACAGCGAGCTGACCCGGGAGCGATTTGAGGAGCTGGGAGGAGAGTCCTCTCTGTACGACCAGTTCCCCAACGAGAAGCAGGAGCGGTATATCCGGGACCTGGTGCGTGGGGTATTCGCCCACGGGCCGGAGCTGGACGACTACATCGCCCGCTATGCGGTGGGCTGGTCCTTTGCCCGTATCCCTCGCATGGCGGCGGCCATTCTGCGCACCGCCATGTATGAGGTGCTGTATATGCCGGATATCCCCAACGCGGCGGCCATTGACGCGGCGGTGGAGATGACCAAGAAGTATGAGCCCCAGGAGGTGGCCGCCTTTGTTAACGGTATCCTGGGTACCTTTGTGCGCACTGAGTTCCCCGATACTCCTGCCAAGCCGGAGAAGGGCGAGTCTTCCGGCGAGGAGGCGTAAGCATGTCCGTTTTGGCGCTGGACACCAGCAACTACACCACCTCCGCGGCGGTCTTTGACGGCCGGAAGGGGGAGAATGTGGGACAGCTGCTCCAGGTGCGTCCCGGGGAGCTGGGCCTGCGGCAGAGCGACGCCCTGTTCCAGCACGTCAAGCAGCTGCCCCAGCTGATGGAGCAGCTGGCGTCCCAGGGTCGGCTGGAGCACATCCAGGCGGTGGGAGCCAGCACTCGCCCCCGGGCGGTGGAGGGCTCTTACATGCCCTGCTTTCTGGCAGGGACCAGCCAGGCCCAGTGCCTGGCCCACACGCTGGGTGTGCCCTTTTATGCCTTCTCCCACCAGCAGGGGCATCTGGCAGCGGCGGCCTGGTCCGCGGGACGGCTGGACCTGCTGGAGGGGCCTTTTTTGGCCTGGCACCTGTCTGGCGGCACTACTGAGCTGCTTCGGGCTGAGCCGGAGCCGGACGGAGTAGCCATGACAGCGGAAATCCTGGGAGGAACCAGCGACATCTCCGCCGGGCAGCTCATCGACCGCACCGGTGTGCTGCTGGGGCTCCAGTTCCCTGCCGGAAAGGCTGTGGATCAGCTCAGTGCCCAGGCAGAGAAGGTAAAACCCTTCCCGGTCAAGGTGGAGAACTGCACCTTCTCTCTGTCGGGGATGGAGAATAAGGTACAGCAGATGGTCCAAAAAGGGGAGAGTCCCGAGACGGTGGCCCGGTTTGCCCTGGAGACGGTGGCCCGGGCGGTGGTAAAGGCCATCCGGCAGGCGTTGGAGCAGTATCCTGGCCTTCCGGTGCTGTGCTCGGGCGGCGTGGCCTCCAATTCTCTGCTGCGCCAGGTGATGGAGCGGGAGTGCGGAGCTATCTTTGCCCAGCCCCGCTTTTCCACCGACAACGCTATGGGTACCGCCATCCTGACCTGGCGTGCCCTGGAGCGGGAGAGAGCCCAATGAGACAGGAAGCATCCATCCTCACCCCCAGTCAGGTGGGGCAGTATATCAAAGGCTTTATGGACCGGGACCGGCTGCTGTCCGGTCTGTTGGTGCGGGGAGAGCTGTCTAATTATAAGATGTATCCCTCCGGCCACCACTACTTTACCCTGAAAGATCGGGAGGGGGCCTTGCGGTGCGTCATGTTCCGGGGGGACGCCGCCTCCCTGCGCTTCCGGCCACAAAACGGGATGCAGGTTATTGCCGCCGGACGGGTGACCGTCTTCCCACGGGACGGCCAGTACCAGATGTACTGCGTCCGCCTCACCCCAGAGGGTGCGGGGGATCTGTTTGTGGCCTTTGAGCAGCTTAAGGAGCGGCTGCTGCGCCAGGGCCTCTTTGCCCAGGAGCATAAAAAGCCCCTACCTCGGATGCCGGGGCGCATCGCCCTGGTGACCTCCCCAGCGGGGGCCGCCGTGCGGGACATGCTGCGCATCCTGGGAGCCCGCTGGCCCATGGCCCAGGTGCGGGTGCTGCCCGTGCGGGTCCAGGGAGAGGGAGCGGCGGAGGAGATCGCTGCCGCCATCCGCTGGGCCAACCTCCACCAGGTCGCCGACCTTATCATTACCGGCCGGGGCGGCGGCTCTATGGAGGACCTGTGGGCTTTTAATGAAGAAGTGGTGGCACAAGCCATCTATGACTCTAATATTCCGGTGATCTCCGCCGTGGGCCACGAGCCCGATGTGACCATCGCCGACTTTGTGGCCGACCTGCGGGCGGCTACCCCCTCCAATGCCGCCGAGCTGGCGGTGCCTGATCAGAATGAGGTATACGCCGCTCTGCTGGGCAGCAGACAGCGCATGGAGCAGGCCATGCTCCAGCGCCTCCTGCGCAGCCGCCAGCAGCTGGAGCGACTGGGAAAGAGTCGGATGCTCACCGATCCCAAGGCCTATGTCCAGGACAAGCGGATGCTGCTGGATTACCAGAGCCGCCGCATGAGCCAGAGCATGACCGCCCTGCTGGCGGGCAAGCGGGCACGGACGGGACAGCTGGCCGCCGCCCTGGACGCCATGAGTCCGCTGAAGGTGCTGGGCCGGGGTTACGCCATCGCCCAGAAGGAAGACGGAGGCATCATCTCCCACACCGGCGACGCCGCGCCCGGAGAGCAGTTCCGGCTGCGGGTGTCCGACGGGGCGCTTGTCTGCCGGGTGGAAGAAACCGACGCGTGTGATACGGCCCCATAACAGGCCGGGAAAGGATGTGCCCTATGGCGCCCAAGAAGAAGTTGAGTTTTGAGGAGTCCACCGCCCGGCTGGAGGAGATTGTCAGTCTGTTGGAGCGGGGTGACGCCCCTCTGGAGCAGGCGATGGCCCTCTTTGAAGAGGGAGCCGGGATTTTACGCACTTGTACCGCCATGCTGGACCAGGCGGAGCAGAAGGTGACTCTGCTCACCGCCGGCCCCGACGGCCAGCCCCAGGAACAGGAATTTCAGGAGGGAGAATAAATGGAACAGGACGTGTTTCGCCTGCACTATGAGGCCACCCAGGCCCGGGTGGAGGAGGCCCTGCGGGAGCGGGTAGGCCGGATGGGCCGGTATGCCGACCTGCGGGAGGCCATGGAGTACTCCCTGATGGCGGGAGGTAAGCGTATCCGGCCGGTGCTGGTGCTGGAGAGCTGCCGCATGTGTGGCGGCGACCCAGAGGCCGCTCTGCCCTTTGCCTGCGCAGTGGAGATGATCCATACTTATTCCCTCATTCACGATGACCTGCCCGCCATGGACGACGATGAGCTGCGCCGGGGCCGTCCCACCAATCACATGGTCTACGGGGAGGCTACCGCCATTCTGGCGGGAGACGGTCTGCTCACCGCTGCTTTCCAGGCCCTGACTCAGGCGGACCTGACTGCCCAGCAGAGGGTGGATGCAGTGGCCTGCCTGTCTCTGGCTGCAGGGCCGGAGGGTATGGTAGGCGGACAGGCTATGGACATGGCCGGAGAGGGGCGCAGCCTCACCCGGTCAGAGCTGGAGCAGCTCCAGAGCCTGAAAACTGGCGCCCTCATTGCTGCCGCAGCTGAGCTGGGCTGCATCGCCGCCGGCGGAAGCCCCGAGCAGCGGGAAGCGGTGCGCCGGTACGCCCAGTGCCTGGGACGGGCATTCCAGGTCCAGGACGACATTTTGGATGTGACCAGCACCGACGAGGAGCTGGGCAAGCCCACCGGGTCCGACCGGGAGAAGGAGAAGAACACTTTTGTCTCCTTGCTGGGTCTGGAGCGCAGCCGGGAGCTGGTAGAGGAGCTCACCGCTCAGGCTGTGGCCGCTCTGGATGGGTTTGCCAGCCGGGATTTCCTGGTGTGGCTGGCCAACACCCTGGCCCAACGCACGAAATAAGCCGACCGTCTCCCAATGGGAGAGAAAGGGGGCAGTATGGATCATACAGGCTTTCTGACCGGAAACTTGACTCTGGATCTGGCGATCTTCGCCTGGTTTGTGGCACAAGTGATCAAGACCGTGATCCACTTTGTGGCAAACCGGAACCTGGATCTGAAGCGCATGGTGGGCAGCGGCGACATGCCCAGCTCCCACTCCGCCTTTATCTGCGCAGCTACCATGTCCATCGGACAAGTGTGTGGATGGCGGGACCCCCTGTTTTCCTTGTCTGCTGCCATTGCTCTAGTGGTGATGTACGACGCGTGCAACGTGCGCCGGGCAGCGGGAGAGCAGGCTAAGGTGCTCAACTATGTGATCGAGCACTGGCGCGAGATGCCCGAAGAGATGAAACAGAAAAAGCGGCTGAATGAAAATCTGGGCCATACGCTGCCCCAGGTGATCATGGGGGCGCTTTTGGGGACCATCATTGGTCTGGTAGGGCCGATCATTCTTTGATCAGGACCGAACCGGTGAATCTGCCGGGGAGATGTGAGGGGTTACCTTGACAAGAAAAGATGAGACAAGTGAAAACGGACCTATTTTGAGGGACATATCCGACCAGGAGGCCGCCGCGCTGTGTGGGCAGCTGCGGGAGGAGCTGGTGCGGGACGTGTCGCAGACCGGGGGACACCTGGCATCTAATCTGGGTGCGGTGGAGCTGACCGTAGCCATCCACCGGGTGTTTGATACCAGCCGGGACCGGTTGGTGTTCGACGTGGGGCACCAGTGTTACCTGCACAAAATGCTCACCGGCCGCCGGGAACAGATGTCCACTCTGCGGCAGTATGGGGGCATTGCCGGATTCCCCAAGCCCAATGAGAGCATCCACGACGCCTTTATCGCCGGGCATGCCTCCAATTCTGTGGCAGTGGCCTTAGGCATGGCCCGGGCCCGCACCGCTTTGGAGGAGGACTATAAGGTGCTCGCCCTCATTGGCGACGGGGCGCTTACCGGAGGTCTGGCCTACGAGGGACTGTCCAACGCGGGCCAATGCGGCCAGCAGCTGCTGGTCATCCTCAATGACAACGGCATGTCCATTACCCGCAACGTAGGCGGCGTGGCCCAGCTTCTGGCCCGGCAGCGCCTCAAGCCCAAATATCTGCGCTTTAAGCAGAGCTACCGCCGGGTGATGCATACTTTCTGGCTGGGCCGGCAGATCTATAAGGTGACCCACGAGATCAAAAAGGCGCTGAAACAGAGTCTGCTGCCCTGCAGTATGTTTGAGGATATGGGCTTTACCTATCTGGGGCCAGTGGACGGCCATGACGTGGCCCAGCTGACCAAGACCCTGCGCTATGCCAGCACTTTAAATGAGCCAGTAGTCCTGCATGTAAGGACGGTAAAGGGGAAAGGCTTTGCACCTGCTGAGGCTAATCCGGACGCATTCCATGGGGTATCTCCCTTTGATCCAGCCACCGGAAAGGCAAACAAAAGCGGGGGAGAGAACTTCTCCGCCGTCTTTGGCCGCACCTTAGTGCGTCTGGCCCGAACCGACCGACGGGTGTGCGCTATCACAGCGGCTATGGTTAGCGGGACCGGACTGGTTCCCTTCTCCAATGCCTTCCCCAAGCGGTTTTTCGATGTAGGTATTGCAGAGGGATGTGCCGTCTCCATGGCGGCGGGCATGGCCAAGCAGGGAGCAGTACCGGTGTTTGCCGTCTACTCCACGTTCTTGCAGCGCAGCTACGATATGCTTCTCCACGATGTGGCTATCGATGATCTACACGTGGTGTTTGCCGTGGACCGGGCCGGTCTGGTGGGAGACGATGGTGAGACTCACCACGGCGTATTTGACGTGGCCTATCTGGACACCATCCCTGGGATGAAGGTCTATGCGCCGGCTAACTTCTCCGAATTGGACCGGATGCTGGAGCAGGCAGTCTGCCGGGACAGCGGCCCGGTGGCGGTGCGCTATCCCCGGGGCGGCCAGGGAGGCTATCAGGAGGACTCCGGCGAGGAAAATGCAGTGATATTAAGGACTGGCAAGGATATTACCTTGGCAGGCTATGGCATGGAAATCAACGATTTGCTCTCGGCGGCAGATCAGCTGGCTCAGCAGGGAATCCAGGCCGAGGTACTGAAATGGAATGTGATCACTCCTCTGGACTGTACGCTGGCGGTGGAGTCGGTCAAAAAGACCGGCGCTCTGCTGGTAGCCGAGGAGTGTGCAGAGCAGGGCAGTGTAGGCCAGCGGGCTCTGGCGGCGCTGGAGGAGGCGGGAGTATCCGCTCGGACGGCGTTGGTCAACTGCGGTGCAGGTTACGTGCCCCACGGGGCGGTATCCCTGCTGAAACGAGATTTGGGCCTGGACGGGGCGGGCGTGTTCCGTCAGGCAATGGAGGTGCTGGGCCGTGACCAATAAAAAGCGGCTGGATATAGCGATGGTAGAGCGGGGGCTGGCAGAGAGCCGCCAGAAGGCCCAGGCCATCATTATGGCCGGACAGGTTTATGTGGATGACCAAAAGGTAGATAAGGCCGGAGCTCCTGTAAAAGAGGAGCAGGTGATCCAGGTGCGGGGTAAGACCTTGCGCTACGTGAGCCGGGGCGGCCTGAAGCTGGAGAAGGCGATGGCCTGCTGGCCGATTACCTTAGAGGGGGCAGTGTGTGCCGACATTGGCGCTTCCACCGGAGGTTTTACCGACTGCATGCTCCAGAATGGGGCCAGTAAGGTGTACGCCGTGGATGTGGGCTACAATCAGCTGGACTACCGCCTGCGTACCCATCCCCAGGTGGTATGTATGGAGCGCACCAACGCCCGCTACCTCACCAAGGAGCAGATCCCGGAGCCCCTGGATTTCTTCTCCGTGGATGTGTCTTTTATCTCCCTCAATCTGATCTTGCCCGCCCTGCGCCCCCTCATGAAGGAGGGAGGCCAGGCGGTGTGTCTGGTCAAGCCCCAGTTTGAGGCGGGCAAGGAAAAGGTGGGCAAGAAGGGCGTAGTTCGGGACCCCGCCGTCCATCTGGAGGTACTGGAGCACTTCCTGGAGCATGCCGCAAACGCGGGATTTGCTGTAAAGGATATTACCTTTTCCCCTATTCGGGGACCGGAAGGAAACATTGAATATCTGGGTTATCTCTACGCCGGAGAAGGCCCTGCCTGCGAGGTGGATCTGAAGGCCCTGGTGGATGCCTCTCACCAGCAGCTGAAGGGGGGAGAGGAATGAGAGTTCTCCTCAGCTCCAACCCCTACCGAGACCGGGGCCTGCGGGCCGCCCTGGAGGCCAAGAAGATCTTGGAGCGCGCCGGGGTGGAGGCCGCCCTGTGCCTCCCCTTTGTGCCAAAAAAGGGGGACCGGCTGGAGCTGCCCCGTCATGCCCAGCTGAAAAATATGGAAGAGGAACTGCCCCGGGCCGACCTGCTTATCTGCTTTGGTGGAGACGGAACCATCCTCCACGCGGCCCGGGATGCCACGCTTCACGACCTCCCCATTTTGGGGGTCAATATGGGCAGCGTAGGCTTTATGGCCGAGCTGGAGCGCTCGGAGCTCAATCGTCTGGCCCAGCTGGCCAAGGGGGATTACACCACCGAGGAGCGGATGATGCTGGACGTGCGGGTCTACCGGGGAGAGAAGCTGCTCAGTGAGGATCTGGCCCTCAACGACGCGGTGTTCTCCAAGGGCTCCATTGCCCGAGTGGCAGATATTGAGGTGCTGGCGGACCAGGTGCTGATCCGGCAGCTGATGGGGGACGGCGTTATCGTAGCAACCCCCACCGGCTCGACCGCTTACTCCATGTCCGCCGGAGGGCCCATTGTGGAGCCTACGTCCCACTGCATGATCGTTACTCCCGTATGCGCCCACCAGCTGGCGGTGCGGGCTATGGTGCTGGGGGCGGAGCGTACCGTGACCGTGCAGCTGCCCAAAGGCAACCGGAAGAGCATCTATCTGTCGGTAGATGGTGGCAAGGCGATGCGCCTTACAGGAAATGAACGCGTTGAGATCAGCCGCTCTCAGCACACCATCCGCCTGGTGCGGCTGGTGGGACGGAGCTTTTATCAAGTGGTCAATCAAAAATTAGGAGGTTACGTGCCATGAAGCGAGCGCGACAGGCTGAGATTTTGAAGATCATCCAATCCGTGGACGTGGAGACCCAGGAGCAGCTGCTGGACGAACTGAAGAGCCGGGGCTTTGCCTCCACCCAGGCCACCATTTCCCGGGACATCAAGGAGCTGCGTCTGGTCAAGGAGATGTCGGGCGGCGGCTATCGGTACGTGGTCTCGGAGCGAAAAGGAATGGTAGATTCCGACGTGCGCCTGCGCAATATCTTCAAAGAGGGTGTCGTGTCGGTGGATTTGGCACAGAATATCGTAGTGGTGCGCACCATGCCCGGTCTGGCCTCGGCGGCCTGTTCCGCCCTGGACAGCATGGATATTCCGGGAATGGTAGGCAGTCTGGCGGGCGATGATACCGGCATTCTCATTATGCGGGACAACGCCTCCGCCGAGCAGTTTAACCGGGAGGTCCATAAACTGCTGAAGTAAGCGCGGAAGAGATGGGGTGATTGTTTGCTTTCCCTGCTTCATATCGAAAATATCGCCCTGATCCAGTCAGCGGACATCCGCTTTGAACCGGGCTACAACGTCCTCACCGGTGAGACCGGCGCGGGCAAATCCATTGTCATTGACTCCATCGGTGCCGTACTGGGGGAGCGCACCAGCCGGGAGCTGATTCGCACCGGGGCAAAGTCGGCCCTGGTGACGGCGGTGTTTACCCAGGTGCCGCCCCTCCCTTGGCTGGAGGAGAACGGCATTGCCCTTCATGATGGAGAGGTGCTGCTCCAGCGGGAGATCCAGGGGGATGGACGCAACGTGTGCCGGGTAGACGGGCGGCTGGTGACGGTGGCCCAGCTGCGGGAGCTGGGCCGTCAGCTGCTGGATATCCACGGTCAGCACGATGGACAGCAGCTGCTGGACCCGGCCAGCCATCTGGGGTATCTGGACCGCTGCGGCGGACACACGGAGCTTTTGGAACACTACCGCACCGCATACCAGGCCTGGAACAGCCTGCGCAAGCAGATCGCCGCCCTGGAGATGGACGAGGCAGAGCGCAGCCGCCGGGTGGATACGTTGAACTTCCAGATCCGGGAGCTGGAACGGGCTCAACTGCGTGCCGGAGAGGATGAGGAATTGGACCAGCGCCGGACGCTGCTGCGCAGTGCGGGCAAGCTGATGGACGCTCTGCAGGCGGCGGAGTATGCCCTGTGCGGCGATGACGAGGGCGGGGGAGTCTGCTCCCTGTTGGCCGACGCAGAGGGGGAACTGGACAGTGTGTCCCAGTTCAGTACCCCGCTGGAGGAGCTCGCCCGGCAGGTGAGTGAGCTGCGCAGCGCCGCCGACGACGCGGCTGACACCCTGCGGGACTTAACGAGAGAGATGGAATTTTCTCCCGGAGAGCTGGACGAAGTGGAGAGCCGCCTGGATGTGCTCTACCGCCTGAAAAAGAAGTATGGCACTACCGTGGAGGAGATGCTCCAGTATCTGGACCGCTGCCGCCGGGAGTTGGACGAGATCCAGTACGCCGACGATACCATTGCCCGGCTCACCAAGGAGCTGGACAAAGCCCGTAAGGAGGCGGACCGGGCCGCCCAAGCCCTGTCCCAGCAGCGCCGCAAGGCGGCGGAAAAGCTGGAGAAGCGGGTCCAGGAGGAACTGCGGCAGCTGGACATGCCAAAGGTACGCTTCCAGGTGGAGTTTGCCCCCATCGACAACCAGTGGGGGCTGGATGAGACAGGCATGGATCAGGTGCAGTTTTTGATGTCGGCCAACGTGGGTGAGGCATTGAAGCCCATTCAGAAGGTGGCCTCCGGCGGTGAGCTGGCCCGCATCATGCTGGCCTTGAAAAATGTACTTGCCCAGGATGATGAGATCGGCACCCTGGTCTTTGACGAGGTGGACACCGGCGTGTCCGGCCGGGCGGCCCAGAAGGTGGCGGAAAAGATGGCCCAGGTGGCCCGGCACAAGCAAGTGCTGTGCGTCACCCATTTGCCCCAGTTGGCCGCTATGGCGGACACCCACTTCTCGGTGAGCAAGGGGGAGCGGGAGGGCCGCACCTATACTAATCTGGAGCGGCTGGACCGAAAGCAGCGCCGGGAGGAGCTGGCCCGGCTTATCGGCGGCGCGGCCGTTACCCCGGCTCTGCTGGAGAGCGCGGAGGAACTGCTCGCTCAAGCAGACGCCTGGCGGGAAAAACAGAAATGAAAATATGGTCCCCACGGTTTTTCGTGGGGACCATATTTTATCGAAAGCCCTCCTGCAAGGAGTTCCGGCGCCTGTACTGCGCCCGCAGGCGCGTTTCGGAGCGCAACCGCCGCAAAGCGGCGGCTCTTAGCGCGGAGATGGCGCCGGAATAAAATGAAATCTCGTCATTTCAGGCGACATGCGCGTCGGAAATGACACTTCTCACGCAAGATGGGCCGACTTTTCCGGCAGGAATCGAGGGCCATCTTGCGTGCAGCCTTTCTCGCAAAGTGGCTTTGCTACTTTGCGAGAGTGTTTTTACCAGGGCAGCCAGCCGTCTTCCTCGCGCTGGCTGAGCACGTCCAGAGCCCCATCCAGCAGCATGGCAGCCTGTGCCCGATCCAGTCCGGTGGACAGGGCAGCGGAATTGGTCTCCTCCACCCGGATGACGCCGGAGGCGGCCAGGTTGGCGGCGGCCTGTCCCGCCCAGTGGGTGTCCGAACCCTGGGAGGAGAACACCTCCATGGGCACATCGCTCAGGTTCAGCAGCTGATCCAGCATTACTGTGGCCTCGCCCTGGGTGATGTTCTCAGACGCCTCAAACACCGGTGCACCCGCGTCGTCCCGGGAGCCCTGGATCACGCCCGCCATCACAGCGGCGGATACCGCGCCCTTGGCCCAGGTGGGGATGGCCGCGTCATCAGTGAAGCCAGTGGTGGTCACATCTTCCAGAGGAGCCATGCCCACGGTGGCCATGGCCATGGTGAGAAATTCTGCCCGGGTGACCGGACGGTCCGGGTCAAAGAAATACTCGCCGTCCAAGTAGGAACCCACAAAGATGCCCTCCTCAGCCAGGCGGATGGAGGCCTTGTGGGCGGGATCGCCCTCCATATCGGCGTAGGTGACCTTGGTGTCCGGCTTGTTGATCTGGATGGTCACTTTGGCCTGGGAAGAGGTGTTGCCTGCCGAGTCAATGGCCACGTAGGTGAAGGAGTCCTTGCCGGTTTTGTTTTCATAGGGGGTGTAGACAAATTTGGCCGAGCCGTCCTCCGCCAGGGTCACCGCGCCTCGGGCAGGGGTGTCCATGAGCTGGAAGGTTAGAGTATCCCCTTCGCTGTCCACCGCGTCAAAGTAGCCGGTAATGGCCACGTTTTTATAGGTGGACAGGTCCATATTCCGGGCGATGGGAGGCTCATTGGCGGCGGTGAGGAGATAAAGGGTGATGGTGGTAGGCTGCTGAGCCTGGGTGCCATCGTCAAAGGTGGGCAGGAAGGAGATCGTTGTGGTGGTAACGGTGGGCTGGGACAGGGACTGGAAACGCAGCCCCGCCAGAGCGCTGGCCTCCACCACGGTGTCCACAGCCACAGGCTGGCCGCCCAGGGTCAGGGTTCCCGCTCCTGCATCGGGCAGGGCGGTGAGGGTGATCGAGTTCAGCTTGACGCCGTCCCCGTTCTGAACAGAGAAGTCCTGGTCTGAGAAGGTGACCGTGTCCCCCACCAGAGCATTTTTGGAGAAATCGGGGATGGTGGGGGAGGAGGCCTTCTTGTTCCAGAAGAAGGCGGAGACGGGGAGGGAGAGGGTGCCCAGCAGGGCAAGGGAGAGAAGCAGTGCGCCGCTTCGGCGCAGAAGCCAGAGACGTTTCAACGGGAAAACCTCCTTTTTGGTTCAGGTTATCCCTAGTCTCTGCGGCTGGAAGGAAACTATGCGTAAAAAAGGAGCGTCCGCACCAGGCAAAGACTGGAACGGACGCCCCAAGATAGAAGAGTTAAAGTGTACCGCGGTCCCGCAGCCAGCTTGGCAGGGCTCTGGCCTTGGCACTGGACACCAATCCCATGGCGGCATAGAGGGTGATGATGGAGGAACCGCCGTAGCTGATAAAGGGAAGGGTAAGTCCCATAACAGGGAAGACAAACAGGCACATACCCACATTGGCAGCGATCTGAACGATCAGCATGCCTGCCATGCCCATGGATACATAGGCATAGAAGGGAGAGCTAGAGTGGCGTGCAACCCAGATGCAACGCAGGACAATGGAGGTGAGCAGGGCCAACAGAATCAGGCAGCCCACCATGCCCAGTTCCTCGCCGCACACGGCGAAGATAAAGTCAGTGTCGCGGGCGGGAAGGGTATTTGCAAAACTGGACTGGGTCATGGTACCCTGTAGGTACCCCTTACCAAAAATCTGTCCCGAACCGATGGCCAGCAGGGCGCGGGTCTGCTGGAAGCCGACCCCCTGGGGATCGTAGCTGTGGTCAAAGAGAACCCGGAAGCGCTTAATCAGATATAGATCATCCCAGGCCTCCGTCTTAGGCAGCACAAAGAACCACAGTACCACAAAAGCGATGGCAAGGGCTCCGCCCACCAGGACGAACCAACGCACCTTTACTCCGGCGCTCCAGGCCATGACCGCAAAGATGATCGTATATACCACGCACATGCCCATGTCGCCGCAGATGCCGGCGATGAGAGCCAGCATGAACATGGTATGTGCTCCGATTTGCGCCACCGAGAAGACAGAGCCGATGTCATGCCCCTGATCCTGAATTTTTCGGATCTGCATGGCTAAAAGCAGGATGAAGGGGATCTTGACGATCTCGTTGGGCTGGATCAGAATGGGAAAGCCGGGAAACTGCAGCCAGTTACGGTTGCCGCCTCGGGTTACGCCAAAGGGAGTGAGCAGCAACAGCAGGAAGATGATGCTGAACCCCAGCAGCCACTTCCAGTTGCGCTCCACAAAGGGCTCAAAGTCTACGTAGGTGCACAGAATATAGACCAGCACGCCCAGAAGGATGGCAATAATCTGGACCGCCACTTCTTTGTTATTTTCATTGTAGCGGGTGGCAGAAAAAATAAGGGCCACGCCAAATCCGCTGGCCAACAGGCACAGGGACAGCAGCAGGATATCCCCTTTTTTAAGAAATTCTTGGAGGGGAGAAAATAGGGTCTTCACAGCATCTCCTCGCTTTCCTAGGATACGGCCCTATATTTTATCACTTTTTAGTGGAAAGGTAAACCATATCTGTGCTATAATCTTTCCGGATTTCGAAAATAATCTGTGAACGCAGGGGGAGGACCCAATGGAATATTGTTCAAACAGTGAGCGGGATACGGAAGAATTGGGGCGACGCCTGGGCGAGCGGGTGGCGCCGGGAACGGTGATCGCCTATACCGGCGACCTGGGAGCGGGAAAGACCGCCTTTACCCGGGGACTGGCCCGGGGACTGGGGGTGACCGGTCAGGTGACCAGCCCCACCTTTACCATTGTCAATGAGTATGAGGGAGGCCGGCTGCCCCTGTTTCACTTTGACATGTACCGCCTGGGCAGTGCCGATGAGCTTTTTGATATCGGTTGGGAGGACTACCTGGCCCGGGGCGGCGTGTGCGCCGTGGAGTGGAGCGAAAATGTAGACGAGGCTCTGGAGGAGGACACCATCCGGGTGGATATCCGCCGGGGCGACACTGACCAACAGCGGCGCATTTCAATTCAGGGTGGACCAGCCCTGGAAAACTGAGAGAAAAGTGTGTGATACCATGAAAATATTAGCTTTGGAATCGTCCGCCGTGGCCTGCTCCGCGGCTTTGTGGGGGGAAGAGGGGCTCATTGCCCAGAACTTTCAGCAGAGTGGTCTGACCCACAGCCGCACCCTGCTGCCCATGGCCCACGACCTGCTGAAAAACTGTGAGGTCAGCCTGTCTGACGTGGATGTGATCGCCGTGGCGGCGGGGCCGGGTTCCTTCACCGGACTGCGCATCGGCGTGGCCACTGCCAAGGGACTGGCCTGGGGGGAGGACAAGGACTGTGCGGCCTGCTCCACCCTGGAGTCCATGGCCTGGCCTCTGGCTTTTTATCCGGATGCAGTTATCGTCTGTGCCATGGACGCCCGGCGCAAGCAGGTGTATAACGCCCTGTTCCAGACGGACGGAGAAAAGTTGGAGCGCCTGTGTCCCGACCGGGCCATTTCCCTAGAGGAGCTGGGGGAAGAACTGAAAAAAATCGAAAAACGAAAAATAGTCGTTGGAGACGGGGCCAAGCTGTGCTATAATACCCTAAGAAGTCAGGGAATCGATCTGGAGCTTGCTCCGGAGGCTCTGCGGCAGCAGAGCGCATGGGGCGTGGCCCGAGCCGCGGTGGCGTGTATCCAAGCCGGAACCCTGGTGAAAGGAAAAGACCTGGTGCCTGTCTACCACCGGCTGTCTCAGGCTGAGCGGGAGCGTCTGGAACGACAGGGCCGCAGTACACAAGAATAAAGGGGTTTTTGAGATGTTTGACAGCAAAGTACATGTTTTGGACCATCCGCTGCTCCAGCACAAGCTGAGCATCCTGCGGGACGAGCGCACCGGCGTAAAGGAGTTCCGGGAGATCGTCTCTGAGATGGCTACCCTGGAGTGCTATGAGGCCACCCGGGACCTGCCCCTGGAGGATGTAGAGATCAAGACCCCCGTGGCTACCGGCACCTTTAAGCAGCTGGCGGGCAAGAAGCTGGCCATCGTCCCCATCCTGCGCGCCGGCCTGGGTATGGTGGACGGCATCCTGAATCTGATTCCCTCTGCTAAGGTGGGACACATCGGCCTGTACCGGGACCCTGAGACCCATCAGCCGGTGGAGTATTACTGCAAGATGCCCTCCGATATTGCTGAGCGGGATGTGATCGTGTTGGACCCCATGCTGGCTACCGGCGGCTCCGCCTCCGCTGCCATCACCTTCCTGAAGGGCTATGGCTGCAAGCACATCAAGCTGATGAACATCCTGGCCGCTCCCGAGGGTATTGAGGTGATTCGCCGGGATCATCCCGACGTGGAGATTTATGTGGCCGCGGTGGATGAGAAGCTCAATGAGCACGCTTATATTGTCCCCGGCCTGGGCGACGCAGGCGACCGTATTTTCGGCACAAAGTAAGAAGGAAAAAGTAATTTTTGCGGCAGGGCAGAAAAAAGGCTTGCATTGCTGGAAAAATTGTGATATCATCTTTTAGTCTGAAATAACGGGTGGTCCTCTGCTGTCGCTCTGCACAGGGGTGCGGACATCCAATTTGGAAACGGCAAGAACACCTATACAACAGGAGGAAATGACAATGGATTTGATGCAGGCTTTTACTCAGAAGCACCTGAAGGAGAATGCCCCTGAGGTTCAGGTGGGTGATACCATCCGCGTGCACCTGAAGGTTAAGGAAGGCAACCGTGAGCGTATCCAGGTCTTTGAGGGCACTGTGATCGCTAAGAAGCACGGCGGCATTGAGGAGACCTTCACCGTCCGCCGCATCTCCTATGGCATCGGCGTGGAGAAGGTGTTCCCTGTCCACTCCCCCGCCATCGAGAAGATCGAGCTGGTGCGTCACGGCAAGGTCCGCCGCGCCAAGCTGTACTACCTGCGCGGCCGCGTGGGCAAGGCAGCCAAGATCAAGGAGGCCCTGTAATCCAAGTGCGAGAAAGGAGCGGTGCAACACCGCTCCTTTTTTCGTAGCGGACGGAAGGAGGAAACCGCATGAACATACAGTGGTACCCCGGGCATATGACTAAGACCCGGCGGCAGATCGAGGCCGATCTGAAAAATGTAGATATCGTGGTGGAGATCATTGACGCCCGTATCCCTATCTCCAGCCGGAACCCGGACATTGATTCTATCTGTGCCGGTAAACCCCGGCTGGTGGTGCTCAACCGGGCCGACCAGGCCGACCCCGCCCAAAACAAGGCTTGGGGAGAGTGGTTCCGGAAGCGGGGCTGCTCCGTGCTGGAGACCGACGCCAAGACGGGCAAGGGAGTGGGCCAGTTCTCCGCGGTGGTCCAGGGTGTGCTGAAGGACCAGATCGCCCGCTGGCAGGAGCGGGGCTTGGTGGGCCGCCCGGTACGGGCTATGATCGTAGGCGTGCCCAATGTGGGCAAGTCCACCTTCATCAATAAGGTAGCCAAGCGAAAGACCGCCAAGGCGGGTGACCGGCCCGGCGTGACCCGGGGCAAGCAGTGGGTGACGGTGGACCGTGGCCTGGAGCTGCTGGACACCCCCGGCATTCTGTGGCCCAAGTTTGAGGACGAGACCACCGGTCTGCGCCTGGCCTTCACCGGAGCGGTGAAGGACGAGATTATGGATGTAGAAACCTTGGGCTGCTACTTTATGACCTTTTTGGCCACCTGCTACCCCGATGCCCTGGTGGCTGGCTACAAGCTGACTTCGGTGCCGGAGCGGGAAGAGGAGGAGAACGACGTGGCCTACGGCTACCGCCTGCTGGAGACCTGCGCCCAGAAGCGGGGCATGCGGATCTCCGGGGGTGAGTTTGACACCGAACGTATGGCTCGGGTGCTCCTGGATGAGTACCGAAGTGGCAAGCTGGGACGCTTTACCCTGGAGCGGCCCCAAGAAGTTTAACTGTCTGCCTTTGTTGAGGCGGGGAAGAGGAGGAAAGGACCTATGTCAGGCTGGGACTATGAGCAGCAGGCCCGGGAGCAGGGCTATGCGGCTGTGTGCGGCTGTGACGAGGCGGGAGCCGGCCCTCTGGCTGGGCCGGTGTATGCGGGCGCGGTGATCTTGCCCTTTGGGGTGGAGATTTCGGGACTGGATGACTCCAAGAAGCTGACGGAGAAGCGCCGTGAAGCACTTTTCCCTGTCATTCAGGAGCTGGCCCTGGCCTGGTCGGTGGCCCGGGTGGAGGCGGAGGAGATCGACCGTACCGATATCCTCAGTGCCCGGATGAAGGCCATGCAGCTGGCGATTGATGGTCTGGAGATTCCTGCCGAATTCGCTCTGGTGGACGGCAACCGGGACCATGGAAAGACGGCGGCCATTACCACAAAGCACCTCTGTGTTGTAAAGGGGGACTCCTTGTCTATGTCCATCGCGGCGGCATCCATTTTGGCCAAGGTGAGCCGTGACCACTATATGATGGAGATGGCTCAGACCTATCCGGAGTACGCCTTTGAGAAGCACAAGGGATATGGAACAAAGCTCCACTATGAGCGCCTTCGCACCTACGGCCCCAGTCCCATCCACCGCCGCACCTTCTTAAAAAACCTGTGAGCGGGCAGGAGAGCCGCCTGCTGGGCAGGTGGGGGGAGGCCCTGGCGGCCGACTTTCTGCGGCAGCGGGGATATGAAATCGTGGCCGCAGGCTGGCGGTGCCGGTTTGGGGAGCTGGACCTGGTTGCCCAGGACAGCACCTATCTGTGCTTTGTGGAGGTGAAGCTGCGCCGCAGCACTGCTTTCGGTACAGCAGGGGAATTTGTGGACGGGCGGAAGCAGCAGCGCCTGCGCACCACCGCCCAGCTCTATCTCCAGCAAAACCCCACCGGGCTACAACCCCGTTTTGACGTCATCGAGGTGCTGGCCCCCCAGGGGTTGGAGACGAAAGCTCCCAAAATACGACATCTTGCGGACGCATTTTGAAAAAATTCTAAATGAAGTGTCAGCTTTTCTGCTGTGGAACTTGACCTGCCCGGAGAAAGCTGGCATAATAATAGCTTAGAAAACCGTTCTCCGGTTCTGCACCGGAGACAATCCTTAAAAAGATTGGAAGGAATCACCATGCAATACATCAGCACAAGAGACCGGGAGCAGCAGTTCTCCGCCTCTCAGGCCATTGCCAAGGGCTTGGCCGACGACGGCGGTCTGCTCACCCCCGTGTATCTGCCTAAGCTGCCCCGCCGCGCCCTGGAGGAGCTGAAGGACATGTCCTATCAGCAGCGGGCGGTGTATGTGATGAAGCTGTTTTTGGATGAGTTTACGGTCAAGGAACTCACCGACTTCGCCAACGCGGCCTACGGTCCGGAGAAGTTTGATACCCCCGCCGTGGCTCCGGTGCGCGCCCTGGACAGCAACACCTTCTGCCTGGAGCTGTGGCACGGCCCCACCTGCGCCTTTAAGGACATGGCCCTGCAGATGCTGCCCCATCTGCTCACCGCCTCTCTGCGCAAGCAGGAGGAGGAGAAAACGGTGTGCATCCTGGTGGCCACCTCCGGCGACACCGGCAAGGGCGCCTTGGAGGGCTTTAAGGATGTGGACCACACCCGCATCCTGGTGTTCTACCCCAAGGACGGCGTGTCCGCCATCCAGGAGCTGCAGATGGTCACCCAGGAGGGTGAGAACGTGGGGGTGTGCTCCGTGGTGGGCAACTTCGACGACGCCCAGACCGGCGTGAAGAAGCTCTTCTCCGATGAGAAGCTGCGCCAGGAGCTGGCCCAGCGGGGCTTCTTCCTCTCCTCGGCCAACTCCATCAACTGGGGCCGGGTGCTGCCTCAGATCGTCTACTACATCTCCGCCTACTGCGACCTGGTGCGGGACGAGAAGATCCAGCTGGGCGACCCCATCAACATCTGCGTGCCCACCGGAAACTTCGGCAACATCCTGGCTGCCTACTACGCCAAGGATATGGGCGTGCCCATCAACAAGCTCATCTGCGCCTCCAACAGCAACAACGTCCTCACCGACTTCCTGCGTACCGGTACATATGACCGCAACCGCACCTTTTATAATACCATGTCTCCCTCCATGGACATCCTGATCTCCAGCAACCTGGAGCGTCTGCTCTATGCCATCACCGGGGAGAACAGCCAGGTGCGGGAGTACATGGAGGAGCTGAACCGGACTGGCCGTTACCAGGTGAGCGACAAGGTACTGGAGAAGATTCAGCGCCTGTTTGTGGGCTACTGCTGCGATGATACCGTGACCCAGAAGGTGATTGGCACCATCTACCGCAACTTTGATTACCTCATCGATCCCCACACTGCCGTAGGCTTTTCCGCTCTGACCCAGTACCGGGAGGAGACCGGCGATATGACCCCAACCGTGGTGGCCTCTACCGCCAGCCCCTTCAAGTTCTGCGACAATGTGCTGGGCGCACTGGGAGAGACCAACCTGCGGGATGGTCTGGACATTCTGGACCAGCTCAGCGAGAAGACCGGTCAGCCCGTCCCCGCCCCTCTGGCAAGCCTGCGTGGCAAGCAGCCCCGCTTCCAGCGCACCGAGGAGAAGGAGCACATGGTGGACGCAGTGCTGGATATGCTGAAGTAAAGAAAAGGAGTTGCGTACATGGCCCTTTACGCCATTGGGGATACCCACTTGTCCCTGAGTGTGGACAAGCCGATGGATGTGTTCGGCGGAGGCTGGCGCGGCTACGTGGATAAGCTCAGGGAGGGCTTTTCCGTGGTGAAGGCGGAGGACACCGTGGTGCTGTGCGGAGATCTGTCCTGGGGCATGAGTCTGGAGCAGGCGGAGCAGGACTTCGCCTTTCTGGATGCGCTGCCCGGGCGGAAGATCCTTCTTAAGGGAAACCACGACTACTGGTGGACCACCGCCGCCAAAATGGAGCGCTTTTTTGCCGAGCATGGGTTTTCTACCCTGGAGATCCTGCACAACAACTGCCGCCTGTACGGCGAGCTGGCCCTGTGCGGCACCAGGGGATGGTTTTACGAGGAGGACCGTGGGGAACACAGCGCGAAGATTTTTAACCGGGAGCTGATGCGCCTGGAGGCGTCGCTGAAGGCGGCGGGGGAGAGGGAGAAGTACTGCTTTCTCCACTACCCGCCCCTCTACCAGGGTTACCGCTGCCAGGAGATCCTGGATCTGCTGGAGGCCTATGGCGTGCGGCGCTGCTTTTACGGACATCTCCACGGCGGGAGCCACCGCCTGGCGATCTCCGGACAGGTGGGGAGCGTAGAATACCGCCTTATTGCGGCGGATTTTCTGGGCTTCCGGCCGGAAAAACTGCTGGATTAAGCAACAAAACCGAAAAATTGCGGAAATTTCCGAAATTTAGTCTGGTCAAACAGATGGTTATCTGGTAAAATACCATGGCGAAAGTATACAAGGCGTCCTTTGGACCCACAGGTCCCGGGCGCTCACAGGAGGAAAAGTTACATGAAGGTCACCAACGTTGAGAAGAAAGAAAACAGCACGGTTCAGCTGACCATCCAGGTGGAGGCCGCTGACTTTGAGGCCGCCGTTCAGAAGGCCTACCTGAAGAATCGTGGTCGCATCAGCGTCCCCGGCTTCCGTAAGGGCAAGGCTCCCCGGAAGATCATCGAGGGTATGTACGGCTCCGGCGTGTTTTATGAAGACGCCATCAACGATGTGTACCCCGGCACCTATGAGGCGGCCGTGAAGGAGCAGGGCCTGGAGGATATGGGCCACCCTGTCATGGACATCGTGGAGGTGGGCAAGGACGGCCTGACCTTTACCGCTCTGGTCTCCGTGCGCCCCGAGGTGAAGCTGGGCCAGTATAAGGGCCTGCAGGCTCCCAAGACCATCAATGAGGTCACCGACGCCGACATCGAGAATGAGCTGGAGCCCTATATCAAGCGCGCCACCCGTCTGGTGAGCGTGGAGCGTCCCATCTCCATGGGCGATACCGCGGTCATCGACTTTGAGGGCTTTGACGACGGCAAGCCCTTCGAGGGCGGCAAGGGCACCGATTACAGCCTGGAGATCGGCTCCGGCTCCTTCGTGCCCGGCTTTGAGGATCAGCTCATCGGTCTGAGCGTGGGCGACGAGAAGGACCTGGATATCACCTTCCCCGAGGACTACGTGAAGGATCTGGCCGGTAAGGCTGTGGTCTTCAAGGTTAAGGTCAAGGAGGTCAAGGAGTCCCAGATGCCCGAGGTGGACGACGAGTTTGCCAAGGACGTGTCTGAGTTCGAGACCCTGGCCGACTTCAAGAAGGACCTGGGCGAGAAGCTCAAGCAGCGCCGTGAGGCTCAGGCTGACAGCGCTTTTGAGAGCGCCGTTCTGGAGCAGCTCATCGACAACATGGAGGCTGAGATCCCCGACGGCATGGTGGAGACCCAGCTGGACAAGGTGATGGACGAGTACGCCATGCGCATGCAGAGCCAGGGCATGTCCATGAACGACTACCTGAAGATGATGGGCATGACCCCCGAGATGATGCGCGCTTCCGCTAAGCCCTCCGCTCTGCGTCAGGTGAAGCTGGAGCTGGCCCTGGGTGCTGTGGCTGAGGCTGAGAATCTGGAGGTCAGCGACGAGGACTGCGACAAGGAGATCGCCAAGCTGGCCGAGCAGTACAACCTCACTGAGGACCAGGTGAAGGCTGCCATCTCCATGGATATGCTCAAGCACGACCTGCGCCTGCAGAAGGCCAACGACTTTGTGGTGGCCCAGGCTGTGGTGGGTGAGGCCCCCAAGAAGGAGGAGGCCGCCGAGGAGAAGGCTGAGAAGCCCAAGCGCACCCGCAAGAAGGCTACTGAGGAGAGCGCCGAGGGCGAGGAGAAGCCCAAGCGCACCCGCAAGAAGAAGACCGAGGAGAGCGCTGAGGAGCCTAAGGCGGAGTAAAAAAGACGATCAGCCCGGGGCGGC
>CAJLCG010000021.1 GCA_905205085.1 uncultured Oscillospiraceae bacterium | reverse complement strand
ACCAGATGTTCGTCATGCCCCGGCCCTACACTTCCATCTCGTCCAGCAGGCGGCCGAACTGATCCAGGGCATCCTGGATGGGCTGGGGAGAGGCCATGTCTACCCCGGCTCCCTTTAGCAGATCGATGGGGTCCTGGCTGCATCCGCCGGACAGGAAGGTGAGGTAGTCCTGCACCGCCTGGGGACCGCCGGTGAGGATGCGGTTGGCCAGGGCGATGGCGGCGGAATAGCCGGTAGCGTACTGGAAGACGTAGTAGTTGTAGTAGAAGTGGGGGATGCGGGACCACTCCAGAGCAATCTGGGGGTCGGAGACCATGTCGGGGCCGAAGTAGGCCTCGTTGAAGGCCTTGTACTCCTGGCAGAGGAGCTCAGCGGTGAGGGTCTCGCCCTGAGCAGCCAGCTCGCCCATGCGCAGCTCAAACTCGGCAAACATGGTCTGGCGGTACAGGGTGCCCTTGAACTGCTCCAGGAAGTGGTTGATAAGCCAGGCCCGGCGGCGCTTGTCGTCGGTCTGCTTGAGCAGATGCTCCATGAGCAGGGCCTCGTTGCAGGTGGAGGCCACCTCGGCCACGAAGATCACATAGTCCCGGTAGACGGTGGGCTGGGTGCGGTTGGAGAGGTAGGAGTGGACGGCGTGGCCCAGCTCGTGGGCCAGGGTGAACATGCTGTCCAGATCGTCCTGGTAGTTCAAAAGAATATAGGGGTGGACCAGGGCACCCGACATATAGCCGCCGGAGCGCTTGCCTACATTCTCATACACGTCGATCCACCGGTTGTCCAGGGCCTCACGGATGATGGCCTGGTACTCCTCACCCAGAGGGGCCACCGCCTGGTAGACGGTCTCCTTGGCCTGCTCGTAGGGGATCTCTGCCTCCACGCCGGACACCATGGGGGCGTACACGTCGTACATGTGGAGTTCGTCCACCCCCAGCAGCTTTTTCCGCAGGCGCACATAGCGATGCATCTTGTCCAGATTGGCCCGGACGGTGGAGATGAGGTTGTGGTACACCTCCTCGGGCACGTGAGTGTCGTCCAGAGAGGCGGCCAAAGCGCTGGGGTAGCGGCGCGCCTTGGAGAAGAACTGGAGCTGCTTGACCTGGGCGGAGAGGGTGGCAGCCAGGGTGTTCTTCATGCCCCCGTAGACGGAGTACAGGTTTTCAAAGGCGGACTTCCGCAGGGCCCGGTCGGGGCTGGACATGAGCAGGGTGTAGGAGCCGTTGGAGAGAGGATGGGGCTGGCCTTCCCCGTCCACCGCGTCGGGGAAGGTGAGGTCGGCGTCGGTGAGCTTGGAGAAAATGTCGTCGGGGGCCTGGGACAGCTCCCCGGCGGCGGCCAGCAGCTGCTCCTCCGCCTGGGACAGGGTGTGGGGACGGCGGCGCTGGATGCTGTGGAAATAGCGGCGGTAGAGGGTGAGCTCGGGGAGCTGAGCATAGAACTCCTCCAGCCGCTCCTCGGGCAGGGCCAGCAGCTCAGGCACCTCAAAGGCGGTGGCACGCACCAGCTCCACGTACTGGGTGGAGATCTGCCCCACCATAGCCTGGTAGGCAGCCACCCGGGTATCCTCATCACTCTTGCGCTGAGCGTAGTCCATCAGCTTGCTGAGCATCTCCCCGGCCTGCTGCTCCAGGGTGACAAAGTCGTAGAGGGTTTGAGCGCTCTCACTCAGGCGGCCGGCGTAGCCCTCCAGCTGGGCGGTGAGGGTTTTCAGGGTCTGGAATTCCTCCTTCCAGGCCTCGTCGCTGGGGTAGAGGTCGGCGGTGTTCCAGGTATACTCCTGAGGGATGGCATCCCGCTGGGGGATGGACTTTTGTTTTGACATAGGGAACCTCCTGATCGATGGGGCCGCAGCCCCGGCATTTTTAATAGTATGGTAGCACGGGGCAAAAAATATGGCAACGGTTTTTCCAAAACAGGCTGGGAGGGCTTGACAAATGGAGAAGGGACGTTTATTATTACATCATTACTTTAGCGAACTAATGAAATGAAAACAAGGAGGCCTACACATGTCCACCTTTTTTAGTTCCCAGTTGAAAAATCTGGCGCCCTACACCCCTGGTGAGCAGCCCCAGGACCAGCAGTATGTGAAGCTCAACACCAACGAGTCCCCCTATCCCCCCTCTGCCGGGGTAATCGCCGCCCTCAACGACAAGGAGGCCGCTGACCTGCGCCTGTACTCTGATCCCGAGTGCAAGGAGCTGAAGAAGGCCCTGGCGGGCTATTACGGGGTGGAGCCGGAGAACATCTACGTGGGCAACGGCTCCGACGAGGCCCTGAACTTTGCCTTCCTCTCCTACGCCACCGACGGCCGGGGGGTGGCCTTTGCCGATATCACCTACGGGTTCTACCCTGTCTTTGCCGACCTCTACCACATTCCCGTGCAGATCGTCCCCTTGAAGTCCGACTTCTCCATCGACCCCAAGGACTACTACGGTCTCAACAAGACCATCGTCATTGCCAACCCCAATGCCCCCACCGGTCTGGCCCTAAGTCGGGACGAGATGGAAGGCATCATCAAGGCCAACCCGGACAGCGTGGTGGTGGTGGACGAGGCCTACGTGGACTTCGGGGCCGAGAGCTGCGTGGAGCTCACCAAGATCTACCCCAACCTGCTGGTGGTGCAGACCTACTCCAAGTCCCGCTCCATGGCGGGCGCCCGGCTGGGCTACGCCATCGGCAATGCCGAACTCATTCGGGATCTGGAGACGGTAAAGTTCTCCACCAACCCCTACAATGTGAACCGCCTGACCCTGCGGGCGGGCGTGCAGGCCATTGCCGAGCAGGACTACTACACAGAAAACTGCAAAAAGATCATGGCCACCCGGGCCTACACCAAGGAGAAGCTGGAGGCGCTGGGCTTCACCGTGCTGGACTCCCGCTCCAACTTCCTGTTTGCCAGGAAACCAGGCACCGACGGCGGGGCCATCTACCGGGGTCTCAAGGAGCGGGGCGTGCTGGTGCGTCACTTTGACAAGGACCCCATCCGGGATTATAATCGCATTACCATCGGCACCCCGGAACAGATGGATATTTTCCTAAAAAAGCTGGAGGAGCTGCTATGAGAACCGCTTCTGTTGCCCGCAAAACCAATGAGACCGATATCCGCCTGTCCCTGAGCCTGGACGGCACTGGGAAGAGCACCGTGGACAGCGGTGTGGGCTTTCTGGACCACATGCTCACCCTGCTCTCCCGCCATGGAGGGCTGGACCTGGAGGTCACCTGCCACGGCGACACCCAGGTGGACGACCACCACAGCGTGGAGGATATCGGTATTGCCCTGGGGGACGCCTTCGCCCAGGCGTTGGGGGATAAGCGGGGCATCAACCGCTACGCCTCTCTCCACCTGCCTATGGATGAGGCTCTCATCCTGTGCGCCATCGACATTTCCGGCCGGGGCGGCTACTACGACGGCTTGGAAATCCCCACGGAAAAGATCGGGACCTTTGACACCCAGCTGGTGTATGAATTTATGGAAGGCTTTGCGAAGCATGCCGGCCTCACCCTCCACCTGCGCCAGGTCTGCGGCCGCAACTCCCACCATATCGTAGAGGGGGCCTTCAAGGCCCTGGGCCGGGCCCTGCGCCAGGCGGTGGCCATCGACCCCCGGTTTGAAACGGAAATTCCATCCACCAAAGGGATGCTGTAAGCGAGGATACATCAATGCTGGAAGAACGACTCAACGGGCTGTACGAGCAGTACGGCTACCGGAAATTCCGCATGTCCAAGTTTGAGGACTACGACCTGTACGCCCAGAACAAGGACTTTTTGAAGAGCGGACATATTATCACCTTCACCGACGTGGACGGCGCGTTAAAGGCCCTCAAGCCCGATATCACTCTGTCCATTATGAAAAACAACAATGGCAGCAGCGAGAAGGTCTACTACAATGAGAACGTCTACCGGGACATGGGGGGCACCTTTAAGGAGATCCTCCAGGTGGGGGTGGAGTCGGTAGGCCAGCTGGACCCCTACGCCGAGGCGGAGGTCATTGCCCTGGCGGCAAAGTCTCTGGAGCTGCTCTCTGAGGACTACGTGCTGGACCTGTCCGATGTGAGCTTTGTGAGCTGCCTGCTGGATGACATGGCCCTCTCGGACCAGGTGCGGGAGCAGGTGCTGGAGTTCATCGCCCAGAAAAATGCCCCCGGCATCCAGACCCTGGCCAGTCAGGGAAAGCTTACCCAGGAGAATGCCCAGACTATCGCCCAGCTCATGGCCATCTACGCCCCCCTGCGCCAGGGCATCGATCAGGCCGGGCAGCTGGCCCGGAACAACGCCTCCTGGGAGGCACTGCGGCAGCTGTCCCTGGTGGCCTCCATCCTGGAGGGCTTCGGCCTGGGGGAACGGGTCCATCTGGACTTCTCCTTGGTCAACAGCATGGACTACTACAACGGAGTCATCTTCCAGGGGTTCCTTCAAAACATCCCCTTCCCGGTGCTCTCCGGCGGGCGGTATGACAACCTGCCCCGGAAGATGGGCAAGCAGGTGGGGGCCATCGGCTTTGCCCTGTACATGGGCCGCCTGGAACCCTACTTCGGCGGCGAGAAGCAGTATGACGCCGACCTAATGCTCACCTACGGCCCCGACGCTGACTTGGCCGACCTGGCTGCCTTTGTGGAGACCCTACGGTCCAAGGGGTTGGGTGTCCGCTGTCAGCGGCAGGGCGACCCGGTGGAAGGGGTGCGCTGCCGGAAGACGGCGCGCTATGTCCGGGGCATGAAGCCCGAGGAGGTGCTGGTATGATCAACGTAGCCCTGCCCAAGGGGCGGCTGGGAGAGAGCGCCTATGAGCGCATGGCCGCTGCCGGGTATGACTGTCCCTCCATTCTGGAGAAAAACCGGAAGCTGACCTTTGAAAATCCGGAAAAAGGGGTGCGCTACTTCTGGGTCAAGCCCTCCGACGTGAGCATTTACGTGGAGCGGGGCGCCGCCGATGTGGGCATCGCGGGCAAGGACATTTTATTGGAGTACCGCCCCGATGTGTACGAGCTGCTGGATTTGAAGATGGGCAAGTGCCGCATGTGTGTGGCCGGTCCGGAGGATTTTTATGACGACCCCAACCGGCAGCTGCGGGTGGCTACCAAGTTCCCTCACATCGCCACGGAATATTACGATTCCCGTTCCCGGGACATCGACATTATCAAGCTCAACGGCTCCATCGAGCTGGCCCCCATCCTGGGCCTGTCCGATGTGATCGTGGATATTGTGGAGACGGGCAAGACCCTGCTGGAAAACCACCTGGCCCCCCTGGAGACCATTGTGGATATCAGCGCCCGGTTTATCTGCAACAAGGTGAGCTATAAGTTTAAGCACGAGGAAATCATCCGGCTGCGGGACGCGCTGGAAAAGGATCTGTGAGGCGGCCTATGATCAAGATTTACGATATGAACGAGGTGCGGGACCAGGACATCTTCCTGCGCCACGACGCGGTGAAAGACGTGTCCCAGCCGGTGGCGGAGATCATCCGCTGGGTGCGCTCTGAGGGGGATGCCGCCCTCTACCACTACGCCCGGGAGTTTGACAAGGTGGAGCTGTCTGCCCTTGCCGTGACGGAGCAGGAGCTGGACGAGGCCCTGGCCGCTGAGGAGCCGGAGTTTCTGGCTGTGCTGGAGCAGGCGGCAAAAAACATCCGGGCCTACCACGCCAAGCAGAAGCGGCAGAGCTTCATCATGGAGGAAAAAGAGGGGGTCATCCTGGGGCAGAAGATCATGCCCCTGGCCCGAGTGGGCATCTATGTCCCCGGCGGTACCGCCGCCTACCCCTCCACCGTGCTGATGAACGCCATTCCCGCCCACATCGCCGGGGTGGGGGAGATCGTCATGGTCACCCCGCCGGGGAAGGACGGAAAGGTGAACCCCGCCATCCTGGCCGCCGCCAAGATTGCCGGTGTCACTCAGATCTACAAGGTGGGCGGAGCCCAGGCCATTGCCGCCCTGGCCTATGGAACAGAGAGCATCCCTCAGGTGGACAAGATTGTCGGTCCCGGCAACGCCTATGTGGCCGAGGCCAAAAAGCAGGTCTTTGGACAGGTGAACATCGACATGATTGCCGGGCCCTCCGAGGTGCTGGTCATTGCCGACGGCAAGTCCAACCCCGCTTTTGTAGCTGCCGACCTTTTGAGCCAGGCAGAGCACGACAAGATGGCCTCCGCCGTCCTGGTCACCGAGAGCCGGGAGCTTGCCCAGGCGGTGGCCCAGGAGCTGGAGCGCCAGATCCCCCTGCTGGAGCGGGAAGAGATCGCCCGTGCCTCCATCGACTGTAACGGCAAGATCATCGTGGCCCCCGACCTGGAGCAGGCCATCGACGTGGCCAACCGCATCGCCCCCGAGCATCTGGAGCTGTGCGTGGACAGCCCCTTTGACTACTTGAGCCAGATCAAAAATGCCGGTTCCATCTTCCTGGGCCGGTGGAACCCGGAACCCATGGGGGACTACTTTGCCGGGCCCAACCACACCCTGCCCACTTCGGGCACTGCCCGGTTTTATAGCCCCCTGTCGGTGGATGACTTCATCAAAAAGTCCCAGTTCAGCTACTACACCCGTCCGGCTCTGGAGAAGGAGTACCGCCAGGTGAGCCTGTTTGCCAAGAAGGAGGGCCTCACCGCCCACGCCCGGGCGGTGGACATCCGCTTTGACGAGAAGGAGGCTGGGAAATGATCGCCATCATTGACTATGGAGTAGGCAACCTGTTCTCTCTGAAAAGTTCCCTGGCCGCCATCGGGGCGGAGGCGGTGGTCACCCGGGACCGGCAAGTGCTGGACCAGGCGGATCACATTATTCTCCCTGGCGTAGGTGCCTTCGGCGACGCGGCGGATAAGCTGCGGGAGACGGGTATGTTCCAGGTGGTGCTGGACCAGGCGGCCTCTGGAAAGCCTCTGCTGGGCATCTGTCTGGGCATGCAGCTTCTGCTGGAGCGCTCCTTTGAGTACGGGGAGCACCAGGGATTAGGACTGATCCCCGGCGAGGTGCGCCCCATTCGCCCGGTGATTCCCGCGGAGCTGGACGTGCCCCACATGGGCTGGAACGGCCTGCACTTCCCAAAAGACCGGGCGCGCAGCCCCATCTTTGCCGACCTGAACGAGGGGGACCACGTGTACTTTGTCCACTCCTTCGCCGGCTTTGACTGCGGGGACTGCTGCACCGCCACGGCGGAGTACGGCCCCGAGCTCACCGCCGCCGTCCAGAAGGACAACGTGTTCGGCACCCAGTTCCACCCGGAGAAGAGCGGGGATGTGGGACTGAAAATCTTGAAGGCATTTTGCCAATGGAGGTAAGAGCATGATTTTACTGCCTGCCATTGACCTGTATGAAAAGAAGGTGGTCCGCCTCACCCGGGGGGATTACGCCCAGATGACGGTCTACCACGACGATCCGGTGGCCCAGGCCGCCAGCTTTCAGGAGGCTGGAGCCCAGTGGCTCCACACCGTGGATCTGGAGGGGGCCAAGGACGGCTCCACCCCCAACTACTCCGTCATCAAGGCCATCTGCAAAGAGACCAATTTGAAGGTGGAGGTCGGCGGCGGCATCCGCAGTCTGGACACCATCCAGAAGTACCTGGACGCTGGCGTGGAGCGGGTTATCCTGGGTACCAAGGCGGTGACCGACCCCGCCTTCCTGGAGGAGAGTTTAAATAAGTTTGGCAGCCACATTGCCGTGGGCGTGGACATCAAGGACGGAAAAATCGCCATCAAAGGCTGGCTGGAGACCGCCCAGGAGAGCGTAGAGGACTTTTTTGCGAAACTATGCAAGCTGGGCGTGAGCACCGTCATCTGCACCGATGTGTCCAAGGACGGCATGCTCTCTGGCACCAACGTGGACCTCTACCGCCAGCTGTCCCAGCAGTTCTCTCTGGACCTCATCGCCTCCGGCGGCGTGTCCAGCCAGGAGGACCTGGTCCGGCTCAAGGAGTTGGGCCTCTACGGGGCCATCCTGGGCAAGGCTCTGTACACCGGGGCGCTGGACCTAAAAGCAGCGTTGAAGGAAATGGAGGGATAAATATGGTGACCAAACGCATCATTCCCTGCCTGGACATCAAGGACGGCCGGGTGGTGAAGGGGGTCAACTTTCTAAACCTCCAGGACGTGTCTAACCCGGTCAAGCTGGCCGACTACTACTCCCGCTCCGGGGCCGACGAGCTGGTCTTTTATGACATCACCGCCTCCTTTGAGGGCCGCAAGCTCTTTACCGACATCCTTACCGCCGTGGCCTCCACCATCTTTATTCCCCTCACTGTGGGGGGCGGCATCAACGGCGTGGAGGATTTTGAGCGGGTCCTGGCCTGCGGAGCGGACAAGGTGTCGGTGAACTCCGGGGCTATCAAGCGGCCCGAGCTCATCGGAGAGGCCGCCAAGCGCTACGGCGACCAGTGCGTAGTCCTCTCGGTGGACGCCAAGCGGGTGGACGGCAAGTACCACGTATTCCTCAACGGCGGCCGGGTGGACACCGGCATGGACGCCCTGGAGTGGATCAAAGAGGGCGTGGACCGGGGCGCCGGCGAGGTGGTGGTCAACTCCATCGACACCGACGGCGTGAAGAAGGGCTTTGACATTGAAATGCTCCGGGACGTGAGCGCCATCGTCAACGTGCCCGTTATTGCCTCCGGCGGTGCGGGAGGCACCCAGGACTTTGTAGACCTGTTCCAGGAGCTGCCCCAGCTGTCTGCCGGTCTGGCGGCCAGCATCTTCCACTTCGGCGAGGTAGCCATCCCCGACCTGAAGGCGGAGCTGAGACGAAACGGAGTGTGTGTGCGGCTATGATCGATCTGGATACCTTGAAATTTGACGACCGGGGACTCATCCCCGCCATCGTGCAGGACGCCAAGACGGGCAAGGTGCTCACCCTGGCCTATATGAACCGGGAGTCCCTGGAGATCTCCCTGAAGCGGAAGCTCACCTGCTTCTGGTCCCGCTCCCGTCAGGAGCTGTGGCTCAAGGGGGAGACCAGCGGCAACTACCAGCACATTGTGGAGCTGCGGGCCGACTGCGACAAGGACGCCCTGCTGGTGCGGGTCAACAAGGAGGGCCCGGCCTGCCACCTGGGCACCGACTCCTGCTTTGACGGAAACCCAATTTATGAGAGCGAGGAAGACTGACATGAGTGAATTTTCTTATGAGGGGCTCTACGCCCTGCTGGAGGGGCGCAACAAAGAGCGTCCCGAGGGCTCCTATACCACCTATCTGTTTGAGAAGGGCCTGGACAAGATTTTGAAGAAGGTGGGCGAGGAGTGCACCGAGGTGATCATCGCCGCCAAGGACCAGGACCACAAGGAGACGGTCTATGAGATTGCTGACCTGGCCTACCACGTGATGGTGCTGATGGTGGCCTCCGGCATCAGCCTGGACGAGATCAAAGCGGAGCTGGCTTCCCGCCATGTGATCGACCACAAAGTGAAGCAGGAGAAAATGGTTTCCGATTCCGACTTTTCTTGACCTCCTTTTCTTGAAAGAAAAGGAGGGAAAAGAACTTTGTGCGAAACTTCGTTTCGCTTCTGCACTTGCCTGAGAGGAGTTGCAAATCCCAAGGCAGGAACCCATCACGAACTTGTATGATTTAAAAACATACCGCGGAAGGAGAATCCACCATGCTGCTTGGCGATTTTCACACCCACTCCACTCTGGACGACGGTAAGAGCACCCTGGCTCAGATGGCGGCAGCGGCCTATGATCTGGGCCTGACCCACTTTGGCTTTTCCGGCCACAGCTTTGAGGAGTATGCCCAGGATTTCTGTCTCTCCCGGGCCAATGTGCCCGTCTACCTGGAGACCGCCCGGAAGCTTCAAGAGGAGTACCGGGGCCAGATGGAGATCTTTGTGGGGCTGGAGCTGGACTACTTTGGAGAAAAGCCGGAGGGGTTGGACTATGTGATCGGCTCGGTCCATGGCTTGCGGCTGGGGGAGGGGCAGTGCGTCTATGTGGATGCCAGCGCCCAGGACAGTCAGCGGGCGGTGGATGAGTACTTCGGCGGCGACTGGTACCGATACACCGATGCCTACTACGACTTGGTGGCCGACCTGCCCCGAAAGACCGGGTGCCAGTGGATCGGCCACTTTGACCTGGTCACTAAGTTCAACGAGCAGGTCTACACCATCGACGAGGACAGCCCCCGGTATCTCCGTCGGGCGTTGGAGGTTATGGAGTACCTGGTAAAGCAGGGGGTGGCCTTTGAAATGAATACCGGAGCCATTGCCCGGGGCTACCGCACCACCCCCTATCCCGGTGGAACGCTGCTGCGCCGTTTCAAGGAGTTTGGCGGAGAGATCATCCTCAACTCCGACTGTCATCACGCCCCCCAGCTCTGCTTTGGCTTTGACCAGGCGGTGGAGCTGGCCCAGGCGGCAGGCTTTACCCACACCAACCTGTGGACCAAAGACGGCCTGCGCCCGGTGGGATGGAATGAGTTTGGAAAGGGGAGAGGGTAAATGCGGCTGCAAGGGGCTATTTTTCACCTGCCCAATGCTCTGCTGGACGCTTCCGGCGCGCCCCTGCCCGGCGTGAAGGAATTCCTGTCCGTCATGAAGATGGAGGGGGTCTGGATGTACGGCGTCACTGACCAGACTCTGGAGGCATGCCGCCTTGCCCTGGAGGGTGCAGGGCTGGCCTCCTATTTCCGGGGTCTCATGCAGGCCCAGGAGCACGGCACTGGGCTGGACGATCCTCAGCTGTACCACAAGGCGGTCAAACGCTTGCGCACCGCCCCACGGGCCACGGCGGTCTTTACCACGAACCCCGCAGCTCTGCGGGCAGCGGAGGAGGAACACCTGTATCTGGTCTTTGTGGGGCAGCCCGGCCAGGACGAGGGAGCGGCCCATCAGGTGATTTCCGACTACACCGATATGACCCAGAGCACATAAAAAATCCGTGACTGGAATTCCAGTCACGGATTTTTTGGCGTATTTGGTAAGACACAAGGGGGCGAAACGAAGTTTCGCATAAAGTTCTTTTGGTCCTTTTCTTTCTAAGAAAAGGATCAGTGGTTGCCGGCACAGCCGTGCTTGTCCTCGCCGCAGGAGTGGCTGCCGCAGTTGTGGTCCTCTCCGTGGTGGTGGCTGCACTGGGTGTCGGGGTCAAAGGCCAGCTGACCCGCCAGCAGGTCGGCTACCTGTTTGTCCGCATCACCGGAGGCGCCGGGATAGAGCTGGATGCCGGCATCCGCCAAAGCGACCCGGGCGCCGCCGCCAATGCCGCCGCAGATGAGGACATTCACCCCGTGGTCCTGGAGAAAGCCCGCCAGCGCGCCGTGGCCGCTGCCTACTGCGCTGACTACCTGGGAGGAGAGCACCTTGCCGTCCTGGACCTCATAGAGCTTAAACTGCTCGCAGTGGCCGAAGTGCTGGAACACCTGGCCATTTTCATAGGTTACCGCGATTTTCATCATACAACACCTCTAAGTATATTGTACCGCGATTTCCGGAAAAAGCAAGGGACAGACAAATTCCACGCTCCAGGAGGGCGGTTTTGTGGTATAATGGGCTCCGCGACAAAAGAATGGCCCGACTGGCCGGTCGGGAGCCAAGGAAAGGAAACTCCATGAACGAAAAAGAAGTGGCGGAGCTCCGCCGGCGCTTCCGGCAGGACCGGAGCGGCATTTCCCACGTGCGTGGGTGCTATGTGAATCAAAACGGAGAGATCATCTCCCAGTTTGACCAATCCCTGGGGGTGATGACCCAGGAGGAGAATGAGAAGATCCTGGGTCTGCTGAAAAAGACCCTGTCGGGAACCTTGGGCAAGAACCTGCTGGATATCACCTTTGAGACCCAGCAGGTGGTGAGCGGGGCGGAGCACAAGCTGCTCATGGATCTGCGGGGCTCCCAACTCCAGGATGAGGAGGCAGTGCAGGCCTTCTTCCAGAAGGTGATCGGAGCGGTGGAACTGGAGACCAACTACCTGGTGCTCCTGGTCCACGATGCCTACGACGTGCCTTATAAGGCCAAGGACGGGGAGGAGCTGGAGGACAGTTCCTCGGAGGTCTACTCCTACATTCTGTGCAGCATCTGCCCCATCAAGGAGACCAAGCCCGCCCTGAGCTATTCCGTGCAGGAGAATCAGTTCCACAATCTGTCTCCCGACTGGGTGGTGGCCCAGCCCGAGATGGGCTTCCTGTTCCCCGCCTTTGACGACCGCAGCACCAACCTCTATAACGCCCTGTACTACTCCAAGGATGTGCAGGATGTCCACGAGGCGCTCATTGATGTGCTGTTCCACACCCCGGCCCCCATGCCCGCCGAGACCCAGAAGGCCACCTTCGCCTCCGTGCTCTCCGATACCCTGGGAGAGGAGTGCAGCTACGAGGTAGTCCAGGCGGTCCACGACCAGCTGTGCGGCCTCATGGAGGACCACAAGGAGAGCCACGAGCCTCAGCCTCTGGTGATAGGCAAGCGGGAGGTGCGGCAGGCTCTGTCGGCCAACGGCGTCTCTCAGGAACATATGGATGCCTTTGAGGGCAAATATGACGAGGCCTTCGGTGCGGACGCTCAGCTCAGTCCCCGCAACCTGGTGGACCCCAAGCGGGTGGAGCTGAAAACCGCCGATGTGACCATCAAGGTGAACCCCGACCGCAGCGACCTGGTCCAGACCCGGGTGCTTAACGGGGTGAAGTACATCCTGGTGCGGGTGGAGGAGGGCGTAGAGCTCAACGGAGTCCCCGTCCAGATCCAAGAATAAAAAAGATGGCTTCCCAGCTGGGAAGCCATCTTTTTTACATGCCTTCGATGAGAGCCACCTTCATGTAGCCCTCGTCCACGTTGATCTCCTTGACGAACTGGTCCACCGCCGGGATCATGATCTCCCGCTTGCCGCCCCGCACCACATACACATTGTTGGCGGGGGGAGTGAGGATGTCGGCAACTTTGCCAAGAACCTCGTCGGTCTCTGCGTCCCGTACCTCCAGGCCGTAGATGTCGGCCAGGAAGAAGCTGCCCTTGGGAAGATTGGCGTCATCCCGGTCAATGTAGAGCACTGCATTGCGCATAGCCAGCGCGCCGTTCACATCGGTGACCCCATTGAGCTTGAGGATCACCATATTTTTATGGACCCGGGCCCGCTCCACCTGGACGGGCCAGTGGGTCTTATCCACATAGAGTGTTTTAAACTGGCACAGAAAGTCGGGGGAGTCGGCCCAGGGCTGGACCCGCACCTCGCCCATCAGACCATGGACGTTGGTGATCTTTCCCACTTCCAGATATTGTTCTTTCATAAGCGGGTACCTCCTTCGGGATAAAAACACTGGCGCAGGAATCCCTGCGCCAGACGTGTTTGGGTCGAAGCCCTTTAATCAACGATCTCCACCGAGACGCGCTTACCGGACCGCTGGGCCACGGAGCGAATCAATGTGCGGATCTCTTTGGCGATGCGGCCCTGGCGACCGATCACCTTACCGGTGTCCTCCGGAGCCACGCGCAGCTCCAGGATGGTCTCGCCGTCGGCATCAATCTCCGTGACGGACACCTGCTCCGGATGATCCACCAGATTCCGGGCCACATAGGTCAGAAGCTCTTTCATTGTGCAAGACCTCCAGCCTTAAAGTGCGCCGGCTTTTTTCAGCAGATCACGAACGGTCTCAGTGGGCTGAGCGCCGGTCTTGATCCAGGCCTGGGCGCGGTCCACGTCCACCTTCAGCTCAGCGGGGTTGACAACGGGATTGTAAGTGCCGATCTCCTCGATGAAACGGCCGTCACGGGGATAGCGGGAGTCAGCCACCACGATGCGGTAGAAGGGAGCCTTCTTCGCGCCCATACGGCGCAGTCTGATCTTGACCATTTATATTCACCTCCAAAGAATTTGTTTCATATATGGAAAGCGTGTACCACGCTTCACCAACAGGGGAAGTTAGAAGGGCAGGCCGGGCATTCCGCCGCCCATACCGGGGAAGCCGCCCTTTTTACCCATCAGCTTGCGCATGTTCCGGGGCAGCTTGCCGCCGGAGAACTGCTTGGTGATGGTCTGGAGCATCTCAAACTGCTTGAGCAGGCGGTTGACATCTACCACCTGGGTGCCGGAGCCGGCGGCAATGCGCTTTTTCCGGTTGGAGTTGAGACAGCCGGGGTTTTCCCGCTCGTAGGGAGTCATGGACAGGATGATGGCTTCCATCTGCTTGAGCATACCGTCGTCCATGTTGGCTCCCTCCAGGTCGGAGGCCTTCACGCCGGGAAGCATACCGGCCAGGTCGCTGAGAGAGCCCATATTTTTGATCTGAGCCATCTGCTCATAGAAATCAGTGAGGGTAAACTTGTTTTTCCGCAGCTTTTCCTGCATCTCCAGGGCTTTCTGGCGGTCGAAGTTCTGCTCTGCCTTCTCAATGAGGGAGAGCATATCGCCCATGCCCAGGATACGGCTGGCCATACGGTCGGGGTGGAAGACCTCGATCTGGTCCAGCTTCTCGCCCACACCCACAAATTTGATGGGCTTGCCGGTGACGGCCTTAATGGAGAGGGCCGCGCCGCCGCGGGCGTCGCCGTCCAGCTTGGTGAGCACCACGCCGTCAATGTCCAGGGCGTCGTCAAAGGCCTTGGCAGCATTCACCGCGTCCTGGCCGATCATGGCGTCCACCACCAGAAGGATCTCGGTGGGTTCCACAGCGGCCTTGATGGCACGCAGCTCGTCCATCAGCTCCTCATCCACGTGGAGGCGGCCGGCGGTGTCCAGAAACACCATGTCGTTGCCGTGCTCCTTGGCGTGGGCGATGGCGGCCTTGGCGATGTCAACCGGATTAGCCTGGCCCATCTGGAAGACGGGCAGATCCAGCTGCTGGCCCACAACCTCCAACTGCTTGATGGCGGCAGGGCGGTAGATATCACAGGCAGCCAGCAGGGGCCGCTTGCCGTTTTGCTTTTTCATGAGACCGGCCAGCTTGGCACAGTTGGTGGTCTTGCCCGCGCCCTGAAGGCCGACCATCATCACGATGGTGGGGGGCTTGGAGGCGATCTCCAGCTTGGCGCTGGTGCCGCCCATCAGGTCGGTGAGCTCCTGGTTGACGATCTTGATGATCATCTGGGCGGGAGACAGGGCCTCCAGCACGTCGGCGCCAACCGCCTTCTCCGTGACCTGGGCGATGAACTGCTTGACCACTTTGTAGCTGACGTCGGCCTCCAGCAGAGCCAGACGGATTTCCCGCATGGCCTCCTTTACGTCGGCCTCGGACAGCCGTCCCTTGCCCCGCAGCTTTTTAAAGGCGGCGGAGAGCTTTTCGGTCAGTCCTTCAAATGCCATGGGTTACTCCTTCTCCATCAGCTTGGCAATGTCCTGGATTTTCACAGCCAGGGCCTCCAGCTGGGGGTCGTCGTAGCGATGGGAGCGCTCCAGAATCTCGCCGGCAGCCTGCTCGATCTCCTGCAGCTGCTTTTGCATGGCGTGGAAGCGCTTGATGAGACCGGTCTTGTCCTCCAGATCGGAGAGAATACCCTCCGCCCGGACGATCACATCCCGCACACCCTGGCGGGTGATGCCGTTGTTTTCTGCGATCTCAGCCAGAGAGAGGTCCTCGTTGTAGTAGAGATCATAAAACTCCTTCTGGCGTTCGGTGAGCACGTCGCCGTAAAAGTCGTACAGCAGAGCCATACGGTATGCCTGACTCTTCAAAGGGAGGCCTCCTCTCGTGATAATGTAAAGTTCAAAAACTTTACAAGCGGAATCATACCATATTTGGTCTCGTTTGTCAACCTGAAAAATGGTTGGAAACCGGGCCGGTTTTTGGTATATTCCCCGAGAGCGGGGGCAGAATGGGAGGCGGATGGGCAAGAGGAAAGTTTTGCTTTTCCCAAGAAAGCATGGTATGATATTGTCCATTGAGGAAATGTGCGCCGGACTTGTTGGGCGCAGAGATCCTGCGGAGAAATTTTCCGAAAGAAAGGACCATTCCAAATGAGTGAAGTAACACGGCGGGAGCTGATGCCCGGGGTGTGGCTGCGGAGCATCCACACGGGCAAGTTCAAAAGTGCCTACCTGTCGGTGACCCTGATGACTCCCCTGAACCGGGAGACGGCCGGGGCGAATGCCCTGATTCCGGCGGTGCTGCGCCAGGGTACGGCGGACCACCCCGACCTGGAGTCCCTGTCGGCGGCTCTGGACGAGCTGTACGGCGGTGCCATCGAGCCGGTGGTGCGGAAGAAGGGAGAGACCCAGTGCGTGGGCTTTGTGGCCAGCTTCCTGGACGACGCCTACACCCTGGATGGGGAGACCGTCCTGGAGGGGGCGGCTGCCCTGCTGGGCGAGCTGCTGCTGCGGCCCTATACCTATGAGGGATGCTTCTGCCCCGACTACACTCGGGGAGAGAAGGAGAACCTGATCGCCCGCATCCGGGCCCAGAGAAACGACAAGCGCCGCTACGCCACCCACCGCCTGGTGGAGGAGATGTGCCGGGAAGAGGCCTTCGGCGTGGACAAGCTGGGCGACGTGGCCCACGTGGAGGCCATTACGCCCCAGAGCCTGTGGGAGCGGTATCAGACCCTGCTTGCCACCGCCCAGATCGAGCTGTACTATTGCGGCTCCGCTGAGCCGGAGCGGGTGGAGCAGGCCATGCGGAATGCGCTGGCTGGACTGCCCCAGGCCCGGGAGCGTTTGTGCCCGGAGTGCGAGGTGGCCCTCCACGGCGGCGCGGAGCCCCGGTATGTGGAGGAGCGGCTGGACGTGACCCAGGGCAAGCTGGCCATGGGCTTCCGCACCGGCGGAATCACCTGCTGGGAGGAGGACTACCCCGCCCTGACGGTGCTCAACGCCCTGTTCGGCGGCACCACTATGTCCCGGCTGTTTTTAAATGTAAGAGAGAAGCTGTCTCTCTGCTACTATGCCAGCTCCACCCTGGAGAAGATGAAGGGGCTGCTGCTGGTGTCCTCGGGCATCGAGTTTGACAAATACGACACCGCCCGGGAGGAGATTCTCTCCCAGCTGGAGTCCATCCGCCGGGGCGAGATCGAAGACTGGGAGCTGGAGGGGACCCGCAGCATCCTGGTAAACGGTCACCGCAGCACCCTGGATGACCAGGGGCGGCTGGAGGAGTTCTGGCTGGGCCAGAGTGCGGCCGGTCTGGATATGGGCATTGAGGAGCTGGTGGAGGGCATCCGCCGGGTTACCAAAGAGCAGGTGGCCGCCGCCGCCCAAAAGCTGGAGCTGGACACCATTTATTTCCTGAGAGGACGGGAGGGCTGACATGGAACAGCTGACATTTGACCGGGTCGGGGAGCAGATGTACCGGGAGAAGCTGGAAAACGGCCTCACCGTGTGCGTCTTCCCCAAGCCGGAGTTTCAAAAGGGCTATGCCTTCTTTGCCACCAATTACGGAGGCATGGATGTGCGCTTCTGCCTGGACGGGGTGTGGACAGACAGCCCCGCCGGAGTGGCCCACTACCTGGAGCATAAGATGTTTGACACCAAGGAGGGCAACGCCCTTCAGGACTTGGCCGCCAACGGGGCCAGTCCCAACGCCTTTACCTCCAGTGCCATCACCGGCTACTACTTTGAATCCACCGAAAAATTTGAGGAAAACCTGCGCATCCTCCTCTCCTTCGTCTCCCAGCCCTGGTTTACCCAGGAGAGCGTGGACAAGGAGCAGGGCATCATCGGCCAGGAGATCGGCATGATTCAGGACAACCCGGACTGGAAGGTGTTCACCAACCTGATGGCCGCCCTGTATCACCACCACCCCATCCGCCTGAGCGTGGCGGGCAGCGTGGAGTCCATCGCTGAGATCACCCCCGAGACCCTCTACGCCTGTCACAAGGCCTTCTACGACCCGGCCAACATGGTTCTGTGCGTGGCAGGCAACGTGGAAGCGGAGAAGATCTGTGACATTGCCCGGGAGATTTTGCCCAAAGAAGCGGGCCCCATCGCCGGGCGGGACTACGGCCCCCAGGAGCCGGAGCAGGTGGCCCAGAGCCGGGTGGAGGAGACCATGGAGGTGTCCATCCCCATTTTCCAGCTGGGCTATAAGGGCGACGCCCCGGAGCGGGGCGAAGCGGGAGCCCGGCAGGAGCTGCTGGGCGAGCTGGCCTGCGAGGCCCTGCTGGGCAACTCCACCCCCCTGTACGCCCGGCTCTACCGGGAGGGACTCATTAACCGCAACTTTGCCTACGGCTACGAGGCGGTGCCCGGCGCGGCCTTCCTGGCCGCCGGAGGGGAGTCCAAGGACCCGGAGGCAGTGCGCCAGGCGGTGCAGCAGGAGGCAGAGCGCATTGTCCGGGAGGGGGTAGACCCCGACCTGTGGCGGCGCATCAAAAAGGGCAGCTACGGCGGCAAGGTGCGAAGCCTCAACTCCTTTGAAACCCTGTGTGTGGGTCAGGCCCAGAGCTTTTTTGCCGGGTCCGACCTGCTGGATTTCCCCCGCCTGTTTGACACCATTGAGAAGGCAGACGTGGAACACCTGATTGCCCGTTGGGTGACGCCGGAGCGCACCGCCCTGTCGGTGGTCCGTCCGGGAGAGGAGGGAGCGAAATGACCCATGTAGTGACCTTTCCCGGCCTGGGACTGGAATTTACCCTGAACCGGGTGGCCTTTACCATCCCCATCATTGACCGGCCGGTCTACTGGTACGGCATCATTATTGTCTCCGGTCTGCTGCTGGCGGTCTACCTGTGTATGCGGTGGGCTCCCAGGTTCGGCATTGTCCCCGACCACATTCTGGACATGATGCTCTTTGCTGTCCCGGCAGCCCTGGTGGCCATCCGGGCCTACTATGTGATCTTCAACCTGGGGCTCTACCAGCGGGAGGACGGCTCTCTGGACTGGGCGGCCATCCTGCGTTACAGCGACGGCGGCCTGGCCATCTACGGGGCCATTATCTCCTCCGTCATTGTGCTGCTCATCTTCTGCAAAGTGCGGAAAATCAATTTCCTGGCCTTTGCCGATGTGGGCGTACACGGTCTGTTCATCGGCCAGCTCATCGGCCGGTGGGGCAACTTTATGAATGTAGAGGCCTATGGCAGCGCCACCACCCTGCCCTGGCGGATGTGCTCGGAGTCTATTGCGGCCGAGATGTTTTCCAAGGGCTATGTGGACCAGGCGGGCTATGAGGCCATTCTCAGCGGCGCACTGGGTGTCCACCCCACTTTCTTCTACGAGTCGGCCTGGAACTTTGTGGGCCTCATCCTGGTGTATTTCCTGGGGAAGAAGTGGCGGCGCTACGACGGGGAGTGCTTCCTGTTCTACCTGGCCTGGTACGGTCTGGGCCGGGCCTGGATCGAAGGCCTGCGCACCGACAGCCTCTACCTCTTTGTGGGCAGCTCCATCCGGGTGTCCCAGCTGGTGGCGGCAGTGTGCTTTGTGGTGGCGGGCGGCATCCTGCTTTGGAACCGCTTCCGCCATTATGACAAGAACAATCTTTACGTAAATCGCCTCAAGGCTCAGCAGGAGCAGGCGGAAGAGACAAAGGAGGACTGAACATGGCGGCCATCAAGATGGACGGCAAGGCCCTGGCGGCCAAGGTGAAGGAAGAAGTTGGGGCCCAGGTGGCGGGCATGGAACAAAAGCCCGGCCTGGCTGTGGTGTTGGTGGGAGATAACCCCGCCTCCCGTGTGTACGTAAACGGAAAGAAGAAGGACTGTGCCGAGTGCGGCATTTACAGCGAGGAGTACGCCATTCCCGCCGAGACCACCCAGCAGGAGCTGCTGGAGCTGGTGGAGACCCTGAATGGCCGGGAGGACATCGACGGCATTCTGGTCCAGCTGCCTCTGCCCCGCCACCTCAACGAGAAAGAGGTGCTGCTGGCCATCCGCCCCGACAAGGACGTGGACTGCTTCCATCCCTTCAACGTGGGTGAGCTGATGATCGGCGAGCAGGGCTTCCAGCCCTGTACTCCCGCCGGCGTTATGCGGATGCTGAAGGAGTACGGCATTGACCCCGCCGGCAAGCACTGTGTCATCGTGGGCCGCTCCAACATTGTGGGCAAGCCCCAGGCCATGCTGATGCTGCGGGAGAACGCCACCGTTACCATCTGTCACACCAAGACTCCCGACCTGAAGGCGGAGTGCCTGCGGGCGGATATCTTGGTTGCGGCAGCGGGCCGCACCGGCCTCATCACCGGCGACATGGTGAAGGAGGGGGCTGTGGTCGTGGACGTGGCCATGAACCGAAACGAGGCGGGCAAGCTGTGCGGCGATGTGGTCTTTGAGGATGCGGCGGAGCGTGCCTCCTACATCACCCCCGTTCCCGGCGGTGTGGGCCCCATGACCCGGGCCATGCTGATGGAAAACACCCTGTACGCAGCGAAACAGCACGGAAAAAAGTAAAACATCATAGATTTTGCGCCCCTGGCTTTGGCCGGGGGCGTTTTTTTGTTGTCATAACCGCCTTCCGGTCCACATAACGTGTAGGGAACAAAGCGAAGGCGGTGAATACCAATGAGAATGGACAACAGCCAGGCCTATCGGCAGGCGGCCCAGGTGTTGCCCCTGTCTCTGCGGGGGGCGGCGCTGGCCCTCCCGGAGGACAAGCAGGGCAGGGCGGAGGAGCTGCGGCTGCGGGTGGGGCGGCCCATGACGGCGGTGTTTCCACAGGGAGAGCTGTCTTTTGGGACAAACCCGGTGACCGGTCGGGATCTGGAGCAGCTGCTGGAGCTGGCCAGCCGGGCCTCGGTCCATACCGTGGCCGACCAGCTGCGCCGGGGCTACCTGACGGTGGAGGGAGGCCACCGGGTGGGACTGTGCGGCACGCCAGTGCTGCGGGATGGCCAGATCCATGGCCTGGGGCGGCTGTCCTCGGCGGCCATTCGGGTGGCCCGGCAGGTGACTGGGGCGGCGGCGCCGGTGGAGAGAGAACTGCTGGGACCGGACGGAACCATGTGCAGTACCCTCATTTTGGCGCCCCCGGGGGCGGGTAAGACCACCCTGCTTCGGGACCTCATCCGCCTGGCCTCGGATGGAGTGGGGATGGCTCCCCAGCGGGTGGCGGTGGCCGACGAGCGGGGAGAGGTGGCTGCCCTGTGGAACGGAGTGCCCCAGCTGGATGTGGGGGAACGCACCGACGTGCTGGAGGGCTGCCCCAAGGCCCAGGCCCTGATGATGCTGCTGCGGGCCATGAACCCCCAGGTGTTGGCAGCGGACGAGATCACCGCCCCGGAGGACGTGGCAGCCCTTATCTCGGCGGCAGGGTGCGGGGTAAAGCTGCTGGCCACCGCCCACGGAAAAGATCGGGAAGATCTGTCCCGCCGCCCCCTGTATCGGGAGCTGATGGCGGCCGAGGTATTTGAGCGGCTGCTGCTGATCCATACGGAACACGGACGGCGGAGCTATCAGGTGGAGGTGTTGGCGTAGATGTGGAAGCTGGTGGGAGCGGTGCTGGTGGCAGCGGGAAGCGGCTGGCTGGGGTTGAGCGCGGCCTCCGGGCTGACAAAACGCCTGCGGGCGGTGCAGGCCATGATCTCCGGGCTGGAGCTCATGGAGCGGGAGCTGTGGGAGCGGGGAGCGGCCCTGCCCGAGCTGATGGCCGCCCTGGCCCGGCGGTGTGCCCAGCCCGCGGCTGGTTTTTTCCAACGGTGTGCGGAAGGCTGTGCCCGGCTGGACCAGGTCCCCTTTGGGGAGAGCTGGCGGCAGGCGGTGGAGGAGCTGGAGCTGCTCTCGCCGGATGCACAGGCCGCCCTGCTGCCTCTGGGGGAGGTGCTGGGCCGGTACGAAGCGGACAGCCAGCGGAAGGCGCTGGAGCACGCCAGGCAGGCCCTGGAGCGGGAGGAGCAGCGAGCCCAGGAGGAGCGGCGGCGTCTGGGCCGGGTCTATCAGGCTTTGGGGTTGTCCGGCGGCGCGTTTCTTGTGATTTTGCTGCTGTAATGGGATAAGATCACGAAAGAGGGCATGGGTATGGATGTGGATATGATCTTTAAAATTGCCGCCATCGGCATTCTGGTGGCGGTGCTCAATCAGGTGCTCAGCCGGGCGGGGCGGGACGAGCAGGCCATGATGACCACCTTGGCGGGGCTGGTGGTGGTGCTGATGATGGTGGTGCAGGAGATCGCCGACCTGTTTGCCCTGGTCAAAACTCTGTTTCAGCTATGATGGAGGTCATGATCAAGGTAGCCGCCGGGGCGGTGACTGCCGTTTTATGCGGCACGGTGGTGCGCCGGGCTGCGCCGGAGCTGGGATTCCTGCTGGCTCTGGCGGCGGGAGTGTGGGTGCTATGGACGGTGGCGGACAGCCTGAAGCTGGTGACTGAGTGGATGAAGTGGCTGTGTGAGCTGGCTGGGCTGGAGGACTGGCTTGTTGAGCCTGTTTTCAAAACCGTAGTGCTGTCCATCATCACCCGGCTGACGGCGGAGGTGTGCAAAAGCGCGGGGGAGAACGGCGTGGCCGCCTTTGTGGAGACGGCGGGGACCATTCTGGCCCTGGCGGTCTCTCTGCCTCTGGTGGGAGGAGTACTGAAGATGATGGAGGGGATGCTGCTGTGAGGGGACATCTGTTGGCTCTGTTGGTGCTGCTGCCTCTGACGGTGCTGCCGGTGTGCGGCGTAGAGCTCTCCTTTTCTCAGGCCGACCAGGTGCTGGAGAGTGCCCAGGACTACGGGGTCTCCGCAGAAGGGGGACTGGACCAGGGGGTGCAGAATCTGCTGGAGGCGGCCACCGATCAGCTGGGCGGCCTGCTGCGCCACAGTCTGGGTACCGCGTTGAAGCTGCTGGCGGTGGTGCTGCTGTGTGGCCTGGCCCAGGGCCTGGAGGAGGACAAGCCTGTGGGCCTGGGGGCGGTGGAACTGGCGGGAGCGCTGGCCATTACCGCTCTGACGGTGAGCGACATGACCACCATGGTGGGCTTGGGGCGGGAGACCATCTCCAAGATGGGAGACTTTGCCGACCTCATTCTCCCCGCCATGGCCACTCTCACCGCCGCCACCGGCTCGGTGACTGGGGCAGCGGTGCGCCAGGGGGTGACGGTTCTCTTCTCCGACCTGCTCATCACCGCGGTGGACAGCCTGTTGGTGCCCCTGGTGTACGCCTACATAGCCCTGTCCTGTGCCCAGGCCGCCTTGGGCAACGGGGGGCTGGGCAAACTGGCGGGGCTTGTGCGGGGGACGGCGGTCTTTTTCCTCACCGCCATGCTGCTGGCTTTTACCGGCTACCTCACCGCCAGCGGGGCCATTGCCGGGTCGGTGGACGCGGCGGTGGTGAAGACCGCCCGCATGACCATCTCCCGGGCGGTGCCGGTGGTGGGAGGCATCCTCTCCGACGCGGCGGAAAGCGCCCTGGCCAGTACCAGCGTGCTGCGAAGCACCGTGGGAGTGGCGGGGATGCTGGTAGTGCTGGCCATCTGCCTGACCCCCTTTTTGCAGCTGGCCCTCCACTATCTGGCCTATAAGCTGGCCGCCGCCTTGGCTGGGACGGTGGACCACTCCCGGCTGGGCGGACTGATGGACAGCATCGGCGGGGCCTTTGGCTTGCTGCTGGGCATGACGGGCAGCTGTGCCCTCATGCTGCTGCTGAGCATCGTGTCCGCCGTGTCGGCGGTGGCGCCATGATGGGGGCGCTAAAAGAGTGGCTGCTGTCGGTGACGGCGGCGGCCATCCTGTGTGCCCTGGCCCAGGGGCTGATCCCACCGGGGCCGGTGCGCCGGGTGGGACGGCTGACGGCAGGGCTGGTAATGGCGGTGACCCTGCTTTCTCCCTTAGCCAGCCTGAAGGGCGTGGAGCCGGAAGAGTGGCTGGAGAGCTGGCAGCCCCAGGGGGAGGTACAGGAGCTGGAGGAGCAGCGGGACGAGACTATGAAAACCATCATAGAAGCGGAATGCAGTGCATATATTGTGGACAAGGCGGCCCAGCTGGGGGCGGAGTGCCAGGTGGAGATAGAATGCGCCCCGGAGGGGGATGGGGTCTTTCTCCCCTGGCAGGTCACCGTGACAGGGAACCTGTCCCCCAGTCAGCAGGAACAGCTTACCAGGCAGATCCAGGAGGAGCTGGGAGTGCCGCCGGAGCGCCAGCAGTATGCAACAAAGGAGGAATCGCCGTGAAATTTTCATGGCCCCCAGGATTCAATGCCTGGAAGAAGGGACTGGAGCGGTATGGCTATGTTCTTTTGGTGGTGGCGGTGGGGATGGTTTTGCTTCTGTGGCCCCAAGGCGGGGAGGAGAAGGAGACTGCCGCCCAAGAGAGCGTCCAGGAGGAATTTGACCTGGAGGCTTTTGAGAAGAAGCTGGCCAGCACCATCTCCCAGATTCAGGGAGCCGGGGAGGCCCAGGTGGTGCTGTCCTTGCAGAGCAGCAGCCGCCAAGTGCTGGCCCAGGACAAGAAGCAGGGCAGCCAGGGAGACAGCAGCACCACCACCGTGACGGTGGGCCGGGGCTCAGGAAATCAGGACGTAGTGCCCCTCCAGACGGTGGCCCCCCAGTTCCGGGGGGCGCTGGTGGTGTGCCCCGGCGGGGACGACCCCCAGGTGCGCCTGGCGGTGATGGAGGCGGTCTCCGCCGTCACTGGACTGGGCAGCAACCATATTTCCGTATGCAAAAGCGCGGCCTGAGGCCGAAACTTTGATAATGAATAGGGAGGAAGTCAGCAATGAAAACAGGGAACAAGAAGGGTATGTCCCAGATTTGGAAGCGCAACGCGGTGGTGGCAGTGATCGCCGTGTTTGTGTGTGCGGCGGTGTACTTAAACTGGAGCTATGAGCAGGAGGCAGGTAAGACCTTGGGCGAGTCCACCATGGTGGGGAAAGAGGACCCGTTGGTCTCCGGCGGTTCTAGTTCCGACAGCTCCAGCTCTTCTCAGAAGGACGATGCTGCCCAGCAGGGGGACCAGAGCAGCGCCGACGGCCAGCAGACCGGCACAGAGAGCGGCGATGACTACTTTGCCAACGCCCGCCTTAACCGCCAGCAGTCCCGGGACAGCGCCCTGAGCTTGCTCCAGGATGCCGCAGCCCGGGAGGATGCGGACCAGACCCTGCGGGACGAGGCCAACCAGAGTATTCAGACCATGGCCGACTACACCGTCACTGAGGCCCAGATCGAAAATATGATCGTGGCCAAGGGCTATACCGACTGTGTGGCCTTTATTGGAGAAAATTCCCTGAGCTTGGCGGTGGCTGCTCCCGAAGGGGGACTCACTGACGCAGATACCGCCCGTATCCTGGATGTGGTCAATCAGAATGCCGGTTTTACTGCCGACCAGGTGACCATCATTGAGGTGGAGTGAGCCCTAGAAATTTTAGGTTTTGGTTGTCAAAGGCGCTCCGGCGTGGTACAATAACACCAAGTATCCTGGAAGAACTGTAACGTGAAGGAGCGTGACCATCCGTGAGCGAGAATAAGGAGTATGTCTCCCGCTCTGACGAGCTGGGCAATATCCATATTTCTGAAGAAGTGCTGGCTGGCATTGCCGCCGCCGCCGCCCTGGAGGTGGAGGGAGTCAGCGGCCTGGCCGCCAATTTGGGCAGCGATATCGCTGAGCTGCTGGGGAAGAAGACCCTGGCCAAGGGCGTGCATGTGCAGATGGAGGACGAGAAGGTGACGGTGGATCTGTCCATTCTGATGTCCTATGGCAATACTATTCCCGAGGTGGGCAAGGCGGTTCAGGACGGCGTGAAGAACGCGGTGGAGTCCATGACCGGCCTGGAGATCGCCGCCGTCAATGTGAATGTGGGCGGCATCACTTTCCCGGTGAAGGCGTAACACGGAATAACCAGAAGGCGTGCCCGGACACAGAGACCGGGCACGCTTTTTTGCTGTGTGGCAAGGGCAAAATGGAGGAGAGAGATATGTTGTCCAGATTCAAACAAATGCCCCTGGAGAGACAGCTGTTTATCAGCTTTGTCAGCGTCTCATCCATTTTGCTGCTTGTGACCATGGGGATCATGCTGTATGTGGATATCACCCGGCAGCTGAGGAGCATGGATGATACCATCCGCAGCAGCGCAGCCTACATTGCCCAGCTGGACGGGGTTGAGGCCATGCTGGAGCGGGGCTACCCCGACCCGGAGGTGTCCCGGCAGCTGGACAGCCTGAGCGAGAACGTGAAGGACCTGAACGTGATCGTGATCTACAACACCAGCGGCCTGCGCTTTTATCATACCGACCGCCAGCAGAGCGGTGAGACCTTTGTGGAAGGGGAGGAGGTCCCCATCCTGGAGGGCAGCGAGCCCTATATCACCACCGGATACAGTACCTACGGCTCCCAGCGCAGGGCCTTCCACGCGGTGGAAAATGACCAGGGAGAGATCATCGGCTTTGTGATGACCTCCATCTTTACCTCCGACATCTGGGAGCAGAACCGGGTGATCGTGATCTACGCTCTGGTGATCCTGGGGGTGGTCTTGCTGCTGGGTGTGGGGCTGTCCCGGGGAATCGTAGCCCTGCTGCGGGGCTCCCTGAAAGGACACCACCCCACCGAGCTGTTGGAGCTGTACCTCAAACAGGAGGACGTGCTCAACGCCATTGAGGACGGCCTGGTGGCCACCGACCGGGAGGGAAGGGTGATCTTCTCCAATCAGGCGGCCCAGCGCCTGCTGGGCGCTTCCCAGCAGGAACTGGAGGGGCGGCAGCTGGAGGAGGCCTTTCCTCAGAGTGGCTGTGTCCAGGCGGCCCGCACCGGACAGGCCAGCCACAACCGCTCCTGTGTCATTGGAGAGCGGCAGGTGCTGGCCAGCGAGGTGCCTATACGGGGAGAAGAGGGGCTGGACGGTGTGCTGAGTGTGCTGCACGACAAGACGGAGATGATGCGGCTGTCCGACCAGCTCTCCGGCACCCGGAATATGCTGGATACCCTGCGCTTTTTTAACCACGAGTTTATGAACAAGCTCCACGTCATCCTGGGCTATCTCCAGACCGGAGAGACCGGGAAGGCAATCTCCTTCATCGTCAACAGTGGTCTGGTTTCCAGCCAGGCCATCCGGGAGACCGCTGACTGTATCCGGGCCTCCCGGCTGTGTGCCCTGGTGATTGGCAAAATGATGCACGCAGCGGAACTGGGGATCCGTCTGACGGTGGCCCCCGACAGCAGCTGCCGCCCGGAGGATCTGTTGCTGGAGGAACAGGAGTGCATTACCGTGGTGGGTAATCTCCTGGAGAACGCAGTGGAGGAGCTGAGCAAGGCGGAGGAAGAGCTGCGGGAGATCACGCTGGGGCTCTACTGCCGTCCGGACTGCAACATCATCGTCTGCGAGGATACGGGCCGGGGCATCGACCCGGCGGTGCGGGAGCGGATCTTTGAAAAGGGTGTCTCCACCAAAGGGGAGGGCCGGGGCCTGGGTCTGCCCCTGGTCCGGCAGATCGTAGAGGGGCATGGCGGTACCATCGACATTGTGACGGAGGCGGGGGCAGGCACCTGCTTTACCCTGACCTTTACCAGACAGGAGGGAGCAGTATGACCTATCGGGTACTGATTTTAGAGGACGACCCCATGGTGGCGGCCATTGACCGGCAGTATGTGGAGAGCGACCGCCGCTTTCAGGTGGTGCAGGTGTGTAAGAGCGGGGGACAGGCCCTGGAGTATCTGGCCAAACAGGACGTGGAGCTGATCGTGCTGGACTACTATACTCCCGAGATGAATGGCCAGGAGTTTCTGGACCGGCTGCATGCCATGGGGCGGGCTCCGGCGGTGATCATGGTCACCTCGGCCAGCGATACGGATATCGTCCGCTCCCTGCTCAGCCGGGGGGTACAGGATTATCTGGTCAAGCCCTTTGAGTTTGCCCGGTTCCGGCAGGCCCTGGACAAGTTTCTCCAGCGGCAGAAGCTGCTATCCAATTCGGGAGGGATGGACCAGAGGGCCATCGACCAGCTGCTCCAGTCCCAGGATGGGGAGGAGGCAGCGCCTCAGCTGAGCAAAGGGCTCAATGGGGCCACCCTGCGCCTCATCCAGGATTTCCTGGCCCGCAGCCAGGGGCAGGCCCTCACCAGCGAGGAGATCGCCGAGCAGGTACACCTGTCCCGAATCACCATCCGCCGCTATGTCAACTACATGGTGGAGACGGGAGAGCTGGTCAGTTCCATTGATTACCAAACCGGGGGACGCCCCTCCATCCGCTACCGCTACACCGGCAGCTTTGGTGCAGCGGGAAAGGGATCTACTTAAGGAACAAAAAAGCTGCGTTCAAATTTGTACATTTCTTCTGGAAAAGGGCGAAAATGGACGAAATCTCATACAGATATGCGCACAGATTGCCGGAAACAAAAGATCCGTTTGTGGATGTCCCACAAGCGGATCTTTGTTACTTTACTTACAAAAGCCCTTCAATACGTACTTAAATTGACTTTCTCCGTCAGATTTCTTAAGCTTTTGATGAAGAAAACCCCATGTTGCCTGCCCATGGCAAGAGGGAGCCGGGGCGTGTGCGGGGAGAGAAACAAGGAGGTATTTTTTATGCCAACGGTAGAAAAAATCCTAGAGTACTTTGGCACCTACACCCCCGGCGTAGACGGGGCAGTCAGCGCGTTCAAGTTTGAGTACCTGACCAGCCTGGGCTTTGCGGCCATTGTGATTTTCCTGGGGCATGCCATTGTCAAGCGGTCCGCAATGCTGCGGAAATTTGCCATCCCCGCCCCGGTGGTGTCCGGCCTGCTGTTTTCCATTGTGATTGCCATTTTGAAGGGCAGCGGCCTCATCGCCATCTCCTTTAATGTAAGCACCATTCAGGACCTGTGTCAGAACATCTTCTTCATGTGCGTGGGCTTCGGCTTTAGCTGGAAGCTCATCCGCCACGCCGGCGGCAAGCTGTGTCTGAAGATCGCCATTGCCGCCTGCCTGCTCATTACCCTGCAGGATGTTCTGGGTGTGCTGGTGGGCCAGCTCATCGGCCTGAATCCATTCCTGGCGCTCCAGTGCTCCTCCTCCGCCATGTCCGGCGGCGTGGGTACCGCCGCCTCCTTTGGCCCCATTTTCATTGATAAAATGGGCGCCCCGGAATCTGCCACCGCGGTGGGCGTCACCGCCGGTACTCTGGGAAATGTGATGGGCTCCCTCATCGGTGGCCCCGTGGCTGCCTTCCTCATCAGCCGCCATGGCCTGAAGTCCGACCCCAACGATAAGCCGGAGTCCGCGGTGGACGGCAAGATCAATGAGCTGAACAACAGCCGCATGGTCTCTATGTTTGGTATGGTGCTGCTGCTGTGCGCCCTGGGCATGCCCATCTACTGCATCCTGGACAATATCCCCATGATCGAGATGCCCAAGTTCATTGGCTGCCTGTTTGCCGGCGCCATCGCCCGCAACGTGATGGAGGCCCTGAACATCAAGTTCTACACCCCCGAGGTGGACGCCATCGAGCATATGTTCCTGGAGCTGTATCTGGCCTTGGTGCTGATGACCATTGACATCACCGCCCTGGCGGGGGTGGCCGGCCAGATGGGCGTGATCCTGCTGGTCCAGGCGGTCCTCATGGCTGTGTTTGCCATCTTCGTCTCCTTCAACATGTTCGGCCGGGACTACGGTGCGGCTGTCATGGCGGCAGGCAACTGCGGCTGGGGCTGCGGTTCGGGACCCAACGCCGTGGCCAACGAGAAGGCGGTTATGGATCAGTACGGCTGGCACAACGTGGCCTGGGTCCTCTATCCCTCCTTCGCCGTGATCATCGACGACATCTACAACCCGATTTTCCTCTCTTTGTTCGGAAGCATCTTTGCAGCCTGAACATTTTCCCTCTTCCTACAGCCATTCCGCGGCGCTG
>CAJLCG010000020.1 GCA_905205085.1 uncultured Oscillospiraceae bacterium | reverse complement strand
GGTAAAATTTTTCCAGCTCAATTTTATTTCTCTATGTTTCCTTAAAAGAGCCGGGTGATTTTGGGATGATGAGAAAATATAAAAATTTCTCTTGACACCGGGAGGAAGATATGGTATTCTAATCTAGCACTTAAACGAGATCGGCGCCACGTCCCTTATGCCGGAGTGGCGGAATTGGCAGACGCCCGGGACTTAAAATCCCGTGGGAGCAATCCCGTGCCGGTTCGACCCCGGTCTCCGGCACCATATCGCGGGGTAGAGCAGTTGGTAGCTCGTCGGGCTCATAACCCGGAGGTCGGTGGTTCAAGTCCGCCCCCCGCAACCATAAAAAGCCTTGAAATCGCAAGATTTCAAGGCTTTTCTTTTTTAGCTCATGCGAATCACTGCTTTCCGCCTAGCCATGCACTGGCCCTTATAGGGGCCATCCTCTGTTTTGCGGTGCAATTTCTGAGAGATGGCCAACACAACCATAGCTTCTCACATATGAACCCAGTGCGGGAAGAAAGAAACGACCGGGCGCTGAGAAAGCGTCCGGTCGTTCTTTGGCTTTTTACACCTGCACCATGTTTGTCGTTCGTCTTTAGGATTGGCAGCTGCTTTTTTATAAAAGAATTGTATGAAAAAGGAGTGATTGGATACGATGGATCTTCAGTTTGTTTACAAGAGGTTGTACCAAGGCAGACGGCTCACATCCACGGTAGAATACTGATCCATCATCTGAGTCAGCAGAGACACCTTTGCCTGGAGGCCCGAGGCTCCATTCTGGATCATCTGTCCAACTGCGTCGGGCTGATGCCAGAGGTACGCCCAGGTTTCGGCCCAATCCTCTGGCCGTCCCCCCATTGCATACCCAGACACATAATCGTCTACCCCCTGGGTGCAATTCTCCCAGGCCTGGCAGGTTGTGTTCCAACCTCTGCGGATCGCCATCGCGCTCATTACCATGTGTCCCATTTCATGGCTGTAATACTGACTGTCTCCCACACCGGTGTAGTAGATCTGATCTACCTTTCGGGCATCGTTGGAACTGTCGTAGACATGGACACCGTAGCAGGTGACCCCTTCGAAGGTGTACGGACACAGGATGATTTCGGTTTCGTGTCCATTTTTACTGTTCACGACTTCCTTCAAAAATCCTTCCGGGTAGAGGTCATAGGCGGCTTTCATTTTTTTCAGCTCAGCCAGCACATACTGAAAATATTCCCGATTCTTGGGGAAGCCTTCCATATCCGCATAGGTCAGCAGTCCCGAATCTTTTTGGGTCCATTCGGGCAGATAGAAAATCTGGATGCCGATTTCCCGTTCCAATGCTCTGCAATACTCATAGGCCACATCTTCCGCATAACGAATCCGGGTCTGGCCGCGGAAATCCGTCTGGGCAGCCGGAGGCTGTGTCTGCTGGTTTTCATGGTCCTGTTTGACCTGATTCCAGTCATATTGGATCCAATTTTCCGGATGGAGAATGTTGCGCAGCATGGTACAGGACTCTGCTCTGCTGCACGATTCTTCGGGCATAAAGTCTCCCCGCTCGTTGACCCCGGTCACAATGCCGTTGGAGTACATCCAGAGGATCATAAGCTCCATGTTATGGCCTGCAACGGCGGTCTCATAGTCTCCAATCAGCAGCGCCGCCTCCTCATACATCTCCAGAGGCTCGTCCTGGGTCCCATCGTACAGTGTGACCAGCATTCCGGCGACTTCCCCGCGGGTTGCCGGTTTTGTCCACTCCTCTTTGGTTGTACCGAAAATGTAGATTCCCCGCAGGGCGGCGTCCCGGATGATCTGATTGCCCCAGAAGCCGGGATTGGTTTGATTCACTTCCTCTAATGCGGCATCCGGGTCATAGTCTATGGTAATGGCAGCGTCGGGAAATGCCTTGAGGGCAATGGCGGCCAGCTCCACGCGGGTGATGGGGCGGTTGGGCTGAAAGCTGCCGTCCGGGAACCCACTGATCATTCCCTCATCCACCATCTCAGACACCATATTGTAGTACCAGTCTCCAGGTTTGACGTCGGTAAACACCTGTCCTGCCGCGTGAGATGCAGGCATCAGTGTGACGGCCAATACAGCGGCACAAACCATGGCAAGCAGTCGGTTTTTCATCTTCTTTCCCATAGGGATTCTCCTTTCCAATCATGACACATTGGCTGCCCAGTCGGGCAGTTCCACATAGTTCAAAGCGTAACCATAATAATATATATAAACGGCTGTGGAGGTCAGCCGGAGCATCTCAGTTCCGGTGAGCCGGATTTTGTTCGGTTCCCCCGGGTACATCGGAATCATACCATCAGATGGACTGTATTTTTTTCAAAAACGGTAGAAACCGCGGTTCCGACGGTGAGATTTCCCAAGCCGCTTGTGTGCCTGCGGAAGGTTTGGAAAAGAGAAAGGCCGGAGCTATTCGGCAGGGCCTCTTTGGGATGCTGAGGGTCCTACCGGATCGCTCCGGCCTGTATCAATTTATAAAATGGCTTGCTCCTGCCTGGTTCTGGCCTGCTCCAGCAGCGCAAGCAGCTCTTCCTGAAGGGATGCAGGACCCAGCAGGGTCACGCCGGGGCCCAGGGAGAGCAGCTTGCGCAAGATAACTCCCCGGTCAAATCGGTACCAGCGGAAGCACAGGTGAAAGGCTTCTCGGTTTTCCTGATGGGTCTCCACAAATAATTGGTCCTCAAAGGTCAAAAAGCAGCGCTCCAGCGCGCCGCGGGTGGGCGTGACTTGCAGCACCACTGGCTCTGCCTCCAGCAGCCGGTCCATGGCCATTTCGATCTCGTCTTCCGTGATCCCGGCCGGTTTCCCCAAGCGGAGGTGGGACAAATTTTCCATCCGGGCCTTGATGGTCCGCTGCTGAGCTGGATCATAGAAAATCATCCACCAGCGCCGGTCAAATGCGCCATATTCCACCTTCCACGGCACAGCGGACGCGGATTTGGGGCGGCGATCCTCCCGGGTGCGGTATTCGTAGTCCACCATCCGTCCCTGGCGCATTGCCTGGAGAATGACACGCAGGTTTTCCCGCTGGGGCAGCATTGCCTGAGCTGCACAGCCTGGAAGCTGGATGCTTTCCTGTGTCCCATCCGGGGTCCCCAGGCTGCTTTTCAGCTTCTCTATCTCCTCCTGCGACAGAAAGCAGCCTGCCTCCCGCCGCTGCAATATATCGCGGAAATAGTTCTCCTCTACCCGGCTCAGGGGCAGCACAAATCTGCCCCCCAGTGTTCCGGGCAGGCAGTCACCTTGCTCTATACGGATAATCCCGGCCTCCTCCATGGGCCTGAGTGTCTGATCCGCGTAGTCCAGACCCAGCCGGTTTGCCAGCTGCTCCACCGCTCTGCGGGGGACCCGATCTCTATAGGCCAGCATGGCGATCAGTTCCAATGCAAACTGAAAGCTCCGGCTTTGATACTTATGAAACAGTTCCATGCTCCTCAGCCCTCCCGGCACCGCAGTGCCTGCTCCATCTGCGCCAGATCATCTGCCAGCCGCTGGGGCAGGTCGTGCTCTCCCGGCAGTACCTGCAGCCAGGGAGAAAAGGAGCGCAAAAAGGGCACCAGCTCATAGGGATCATTCACCAATGCCTGATAATATTCTTTCCCGTTTTCCTTGATGATCTCGCCCATCTGCATTTCCCGCTGAAACTGCGCCCGCATGCCCGGCAGGCTGTGAAAATCTAGTTCCGCCCGGACCAAAACTGGCTGTCCCCCGGAAGGCAGGTACCCGGAGCAGATACTGTGGCGAAAAGCGGCGCAGACCTCCTCCTGCATGGCCTGCCAGCTCTCCTCCGAAAGGGCCTTCAGCAGTTTGACCTGGCGCACCGAGCGCACCCGGCGCAGGAAGGGACGCTGCTCCATAGACAGCAGATACCAACGGCCAAGCCGGATATCTGCCCGCAGAGCCACTGGTACCGCTGTCACCCGCCGCGCTCCCAAATCCAGCTCCACCTGCCGCCGCTGCTGGATGGCCTCCAGCAGCTGACAGACCACCACCTCGTCAAACACATTGCATTTGACATTGCCGCGGAACAGGAACGGACTTTCGGCCCGTTCTTCCAGCCCCCGGCGCTCCAGCTCCCGCCGGATGCTGCGCCGCAGAAAGCTACCTGCCACCCGAGGATAGGTCACTCCCGCAGAAAAGCGCACATAATCTTCCAGAGCCAGCAACTCCGCTTCCTCCAGCCCGGCCAGCAGGCTCTCCCGCATTCGGATCTGCTTTCCTGTCCGCTGAAGATAGCCGTACTCCTCCAGCTCCAACACCCGCCGGCGCACCGTAGAATAGACGGTCCCTTCCGACGCCAGTCCCATCAGCTCCACAGCGGCACACAGCTCATCCAGTGTTTTTGGCGTGCGTGCGCAGGCGGAGAAAATGCACAAGATCTGGAGCAGCTCCTCCTCTTTCATAGTATGGAGCAGGTAAGAGTCGGCCAATCGGTCCTCCCCGCTTTTGGCATACTCCCGGGGAAAGCGGAGGTACTTTTTTCCGCCCTGCCACCGGGCGTCGGTATCCATCTCCGGGTACAGGGTGCGCAGCAGCCCGGCTCCATAGTCATAATCCTTCACACCGCCGATCCCTGCCCGCTGAAAATCCTCCCGGCTAAAAAAACCATAGAGGTAGATCTGCTGTAAAAACCGGCGAATGCGGTTATAGTCCTTCATTCCCTTTGGTCCTGCCATCACTGCCTCCCGATCTGCTCCCTGTCGCCAAGCGGCACAGAGTTTTTTCGCCTACCCGGTTTGTCTGGTGGGACTGTGCTGCCGTGCCGGGTGGGCATACGCTTACCCGCCCAAGCCCAGACGCCGTTTGATGGCCCGGTTCATCTTGTCATACACAGGCCAGGATAACTTTCCTCCCAGCAGCACATTGAGCACAAAGACGGACAGAGACAACAACAGGTAAAAGGCAATCACGCTGGAAATCAGGTATACCACCAGACCGTAGAGAGTCAGAACGATAAATTCAAACAGGATATCGCTGCCGTTTAATATCTCGGCCAACGCATACACAGCCTGCAGGATCAACAGTACGCCCGTCACAGTCTTGGTGTATGTTGGATAGCGACCGCTGCGGCTGAGCACGTATCCGCCCGCGCAGCACAGCCCGGGCATGCCGCCATAGAGCAGTTCTTGTTTTCCCTGTCCCTCAAACGCAAATTCCCCCAAGATATGCCAGAGAAACCTGGGCACCGGAATGGAAAAAACATCCAGCAGCTGGTACAGAGTGCAAATTCCTACATAAACCAGCAGAAGTGCGCCCATCCAAAACGCCACACGCTGAGCCTTTCCCGCTCGCTCAGCCTGGATTTCGGCCTGATGACGGGCCTGCTCCTGTGCCTGGCGCTGGGCTTCCTCCTGGGCTTGACGCTGACGCTGAGCTTCTTCCTGGGCTTGACGCTGGCGCTCGGCCTGCTCCTGTGCCTGGCGCTGACGTTCCGCTTCTTCTAATGCTTGGCGCTGGGCTTCTTCCTGGGCCTGACGCTGGCGCTGGGCTTCTTCCTGTGCTGCGCGTTCGGCCTCCTCCTGTGCCAGACGCTGCTGTTGCTCCATGTACTGGGCATATTGCAGGTCAAACCGCTCCTTGGCATCGGAGCATCCGTTCTCCTGAGCCCTCTTGACCCAGCTGAAGGCGCGGCCCTGGCTGGCGGGCACCTGATCTCCCTTGATGTAGCGCAAGGCCAGCTGAAGCATCTGCTCTCCTCCGCCCCACTCTGCCGCCTGAATAAACCGCTGCTCGGCCTCCTGGGGGTTCTGGGCCATGCCGATACCCTGGCTATAGCATTCACCCAGCAGCTCTGCCGCCTCCCACAGACCACAGTCCGCTGCGGTGCACAGCAGTTGTTCTGCCCCGTCTGTCTGGCCTTGCTCCAGCTTTTGTCTGGCCAGAAGCAGGCAAGCCTGGGGGTGTTTCTGCTGAGCCGCCATCGTCAAATACCGCGCCGCTTCTCCACCGTCCAACTGGGGTTCTTGCTCCAGGAAATAGCAGGCCACCTGGAACTGGGCTTCCGCATCGCCCTCTTCCGCCCGCAGACACCAGTCCGGCAGGGTGTCTGCATTCAGGGGCTCCTGATCAGCACAGGACTGACCATCCGGTCCGGCCAGTAGGGTATCCATTTCCTCCTGAGCCAGACGCTGGCGCTCCGCCTCTTCCTGTGCCTGGCGTTCGGCATCTTCTTGGGCCAGACGTCGCCGTTCCTCCATGTACTGGGCATACTGCAGGTCAAATTGCTCTTTTGCGTCAGAAACTCCCGTTTCCTGGGCCTTCTTGACCCAACTGAAGGCACGGCCCCGGCTGGCGGGCACCTGGTCTCCCTTGGCATACCGCAGAGCCAGACGGAGCATTTGTTCTCCTCCGCCCCACTCTGCCGCCTGAATAAACCGCCGCTCGGCCTCCTGGGGGTTCTGGGCCATGCCGATACCCTGGCTATAGCATTCACCCAGCAGCTCTGCCGCTTCCCACAGACCGCAGTCTGCCGCATTGCGGAGAAGCTCTGCCACTTCATCCAGCTTTCCCTGGTCAAGCTGCTGCTTGGCCAGCAGCAGACAAGCACGGGGATGTCCCTGCCTGGCTGCCATCGTCAGATATCGCGCGGCATCTTCCTGGTCAATCTTCGTGCCATGCTCCAGAAAATAACACGCAACCTGATACTGGGCCTCCACATCGCCTTCTTCCGCCCGCAGGCACCAGTCCGGCAGGGTGTCCGCGTCTAAAGGCTCCTGAGCGGCAGTGTTTCCCCCTGCGGGACCGGCCAGCAGTGCCGCTGCACCCTCGTGGCCCTGGTCCGCTGCCCGGCGCAGCCATTTCTCTGCCTCTGCACCATTTTGCTCCACGCCGTCCCCGGTCAGATAGCATTGGCCCAGCTCATACTGAATCTGGGGGTCGCTCTGGTCGCTCTCCAGCAAATCGAAGAATCTCTGATTCGCATCACTCATTTCGGACTCTCCTCCTCGTTATGCCATGCAAGGACTACCAAACTCAGGTCGTCTCCGCTGCGCTCAACAAAAAAGCGCCTTGTGTTTTCCTCCAGTGCCTGGGTAATCACCGCTTCATCACCCTCTTGCAGCCAGCGCACCATGGTGGAACAGGCTTTGGCGGGCGTGCCGGTACTGCGCTGGTACAGACTATCTGCCATGCCGTCGCTCATCAGCAGCAGACCGCCAACCTCCTCCAAGCGCCCCCGGCGCAGTCGGAAGTGCTCCAGCGCGTCCTCTTCAGTGAGAAAATAGGTCTCGTTTTCAAATGCGCCGTTTTCCGGGGGACTGAATACCTCCGTCCGCTCCGGCATTACCCGGATCTGAACGCCATCCCCCAGGTGTCCGGACAGGTACCGTCCCTCCCCGTCTGCGGCAAAAAACAGCAGGGTGCTGGCAAGCTCATAGATAGGCGGGGACTGCCGTTCCAGCTCCTCCAGACAGCGGCGGAGCAGATAACCCGCCAGCTCCTCCTCGCCCCAGTCCCACCACCGGGCAAATTCCGCGCAGGCCAGCTGTGCTACTACGCGGGTCACACAGGCCGCCCCGATATGGCTGCGCTCCCGGCTGCCTGCGCCGTCGGCCAGAGCGGCGCACACCGTGTCGCCCTCCCGGCACACATACACCTGGTCCTGGCAGGGGATGCCCTGGGCGGTGTGATAGGCTCCGGTCTGTACGACCCAGCTGATTTTATAGTTCATGGTTGCCTGTCCTCAACTTTGCCCTAAAATTTCCCCCCAGGTCGTGGTGGGATCGTAGAAGACCTCTTCCCCACTCATGGAAAGAGTAGTCTTCTGGATGCTCCGGCTCAGCCAGTTAAAAAACTCCCGAAATTTCAGATCTCGCAGATAATGCACCTTTCGTTCGGGGGAGAGCTTCATCAGCGAGTCGCATTCCATGTGATCCTTATCTCCTACCGTCACACAAAGCACGCTCAGCCGCTTGTTTTCATACTCCGCCTTCAGCACGGCGGCCGCTTTCTCCAACTCGGCAGCCGATTGGGTCTCATCTCCATCGCCGATCACAATGAGCCAGGGGCGGAAATAGGAGTTTCCATTGTCTGCGTAGCGGCGCTTGCGCATATCCAGATTTGCCAGTGCAGTCATCACCGCGTCGGCCAGCGGTGTTTCGCCGCTGGCGCGGAGGCGGGGCAGCTGAATGCGGTCCGGAGCGGTGAAATCCTGCTCCACAAAGGCCCCCTCGCCGCCAAAGCTGACGATGCATAGTTCTACCGATTGACTGGCAATGGGGTCCACCGCCATATCCCTGCAAAAATCGGCTAACCCCTCCATCACACGCTCCAGGCGGCGTTGCTGTAACATGGAAAAGGAGCAGTCAATGCACACGGTAATGGGGGTGCGCCGTTCCGAATTGCTGCTCAGCTCCTCTTCTTCCAGGAGATATTCCTGGGGTGTCTTCTCCGGAAACTTACTGCGCCCTTGCTCGCTCATGGTCCCTGCCGGCCTCCTTACAATTTCAACTCGTTGTCACATCGCTTGCATAGAATTTCTTTGCCGCTGCGCTGCCGGGAATCCAGCCACATTTTATGTGGACGGAAGGGGGTGCCGCACCGCTGGCAGATCACCTTGGGGAAAATTTCCTCAAAGCAGTCTGGGCAAAGCAGATCTTTCCCCCGCTGCTGAAGGTCCTCTACCCGATCTTTGGTCTCCTGGTACCGCCTGCCGCAGCGGCTGCATGTGGCCTGTACATGGGTGCAGTTAGGGCACAGCATGGGTTTGCCGGCCTGGACCCGCTCCATCCATTCTGCCACATTAGATACGAAAGAAGCGCCGCAGCAGCCGCAGGTAACAATCTTCTCTCGCCGCTGGAAGTTCTGGCGGATTTCCCAGTGGGTACTGCACAGATCGGGTTCGCCTCGCCGCTTCCGCTTCTGCCATACATCTTCTGCCAGGTTAAAGGGCAGGCCGCAATCCTGGCAGATCAGATTGACCATCTTGGTGCCGTCTTCACCCTCCCGGCCGCTGGTATCCTTGTATCCGCGGGGCACCAGCTCATCGCTGCTGTGTCCCAGCTCAATCTGCCGGGCATACTCACGGAAGATCTCCTCCCACTGCCGGGCTGACAGACGGTTTTTGTTGGTAAAGGTGTTATAAAAACCGGTTTTGACCAGGTATGTGGTATGGCTCCAGATCTGGCGCCACTGGCCCACCGGTGCATTTACCTTGCCCACCGGCCGGTTTTCTGCTTCCTCATCATCCGCGTGGTAAGGATAGGGGAAATCGCCGGAAATAATGGCTTCCTGTACGTCCTGCGGATTGTTGTTGCGGCTTTCATAGGGCGCCTTACCCAGCATGAGGATTTCAAACAGAAGCACCGCCAAAGAATAGCGCTCGTGGTCCTCGGTGCGGGTATAGCCGTAATGCTCCTTGCCCCTGGCGCGCATCTCCCGGTGTACCTCCGGGGGGGTATAGAGAATCGTTCCCACCGGACAGGCAAAGCCGCCGAACTGGTAGCTGTCACAGTCCACCAGATAAACGGAGCAGTCGGAGGCGACCAGAAAATTCCGGGGGTTGATGTCTCCCATCAGGATCCCCTTTTCGTGCATCTGAGCAAACGCGGCGGCAATGTTTGCCGCAATGACCGCCAGGCTTTTCCGGCTCCATCCCTGGGCTATGATGTTGCGGTTGCCCCGCCCGGGATGAAATACGGTCATGGCCAGCTCTGTTCCGGAGGCCTTTGGCATGAGAAACCCCAGCCACTCCCCCATGGCATTATACAGCAGCGCGCTGGGCCAGCAGAGACCAGGAATCCCGGGATCGTGCTTTACCATCTGCTTCAGCTTCTCCAGACGCTGGCCATCCCTGCGGAAATAGACCTTGGCCGCCAGCTCCGGCCGGCTGGTTTCATAGATTGCACCTTCCCCTCCGCGGCCCAGTTCCTTGCCCACACGCAGCTCCAGTTGGGTTCCATCTGTCAACTCTGCCATCAGACGCTCTCCGGGGATGGGAGGCAGAATATTAGGTAAGCGCTCCTCGGCCTGGACAGACACCTTGCCTGCACGTCCGACGGCGGACTCTGCCCGTGCGTTCAGCATATCCGTAAACACAGACCGGGTGGCACGATAGGGCAGCAAATTGCCATCCAGCTGAGGCTTGAGGACAACGACATTTCGTCCCCGCACGGATTTGAGTTCCTCGGCCAGCTGGCGGTCGTGGGTGAGCATGAGAAAACGGACCGCCGGGTAGGCCTGAGCCAGGTAGAAAAAGTTTTCGTAACTGTATGTGCTGTCCGTGGGGCTGGACACAACCTCCAGACATCTGCGCGTGCGCATAAAACGCAAGGTTTTGATGGCTGTTTTGCTGTTTTTGTGTATCTGCCGCCGCATTTCCTGCATTTCGGCGATCTGTTCAGAGTCCAGTCCATCCAGCTCTGCGTCAGCCAGCTCCAGCTGTGTATAGGGCGCACTGTTGCGAAACTGCTGAAACAGGGTTGCGATCACCGACTCATCCACGTAGAGCCGCTGATTGCGTTTCATCAGCAGCGGTGTGAGGTGCTCAATGAGCAGCTCACGCCCCTCCTCCGACAGAAAAATGCTCTCATCTACCAGCAGAGTAAAGGACTCCAAAAGGGCCGAGAGCATACCCGCCTCCCGGGGAATGCTGATCTTTGCCCGGCTAAGCCTGGCCGCGGCCTCAGCGGGCAGCGGGCTCCACAGGGGCTGTTCCAGGGGCTGGCTCTCGTTGAGCGATGTCTCTTCCGGCTCTGCCCGCTTGGTCAGTGCCGCTGCCTCCTCAGAGGACTGGAAGACCGTGGTTCCCAACAGCGCTGCAATGGCAGGGGTATGCCGGAGCTTCTCCTTGAGCTCACGGCGGTCTTCTCCGTAGATCTTTCCACCCTCGCAATCCAAATGCAGCCACCAGATTGCTTTCTCCAGTGCCTCTCTCTGTTCCTCGGACAGAGTCTCGGTGGTAAACAATTCCTGGGCGATTTCCTCCACGAAAACCGGAACCTTGCCAAAGGTCTGTTGAAATTCCCGCTCTTTTTTTGACCAAAAGACTTTAACAGGCTCCAACTCCTGCTCCCAGCCAGTGCAGCGGCTGATGGGCTCAGTCAGTGCCTTTAGCGTCTTCAGATCCTGGTCCAGCCCTTCCAACGATACCTGGTTGATGCTCTCCTCTGTCTCGTGGGCGCTGTAGTTGCGCATTTTGATGACACGCCGGAGAACATCCTGGTAGCCTTTCTTGGGACCGGGTGGCCTCCAGTTTCCATCCCGGCGCTGAAATGGCTGACGGTTGTACTCAACCTTGAATTTCTCAAAAAAATTCAGACTGTCCCTGGCATAAACGGGGGGTGTCTGTTCTTTCGACAGCAGCCGTCCGCCACCATACAGCAAATACTTGTTGCTGCCCTGAAAGTCCAGACGGCGATAGGGATTGGGGGGACAGGTCTCGCCCAGATCCCGGACATCCACAACGGTTCTTCCCTCCGGTCCGGTGGGCAAAAACAGGTTCTTCCAAAATTCCTGATCCTCCACCTGATATTCCCGGTTGGCCGCTTCAATGGCCCGGGACATATAAACGGTCACCCGTTGAATCACTTCTCTCCGGAAGCTCTGTCCCATACTCTTTTCTTTGGCGTCCCATTCCCGCTTTGTTGGTGTTTTCACCGCATCCTTCATGGCTTCCATCGTCCGCGTTCATCCTTCCCCAGGAACTCATGATGCCAGAGTGTCCAAATAATCTCTACAATTTCCACATAAAATGCCGTGCCGACCGCTGCTTTTTCGTTGAATCTAGTTTAAAGCTTTCTGACAGGGCCGTCAAGGCCTGTGCAAGTTTGCCTATGCCTGTCTCCGGGACAATAGCATAGGCTGGGGTTCCCACATTCCAGTTCTCTCAGAAGGTGTAAATGGCCCAAACAATGACAAATATTCCGATGGCGTCCAGGATAAGACTCCGGATTTGCTCCTTTCCCATTTTTTTGCCGAAAGAAAAGGTTTCATATTCTTTGAGCGGAGGCTGAAGGCCGCAATTTTCAACCGTGCCCAGCGGCGCGCCGCAAAAGCGGCAAAAGTTTGCTCGGAAGTCGCTGTGTCTGTGACATTTTCTGCAATACATTGTTTATTCCTCCCTGTTCGTTCTCAAACCGTTGCCGCAGTAAATACAAAACTGACTCTCGGAACTGATCTCATGGCCGCAGGCGGAGCATGTAACCGTTTCGCCCAGCTGGGTGAGCCGCTCCTGGTTGCGTATCATTTCAGCCATCAGCGCGTTGAGCTCTTCCGCTGCCAGACGGCAGTCAGGGGGCATATGCTCCAGCCCCTGACGATAGCAGACTCTTCCAATGACATAATACAGCTCCTTGGCCCGCGTCTGCTGATCCTCAAGTGTCATATGCAACCGCGCCTGTTCCGCAATCTTCTTGATGGGGTTCATAACTCCCTTATCTGCATTCCAGCGTGTCTTTTCCCATGCCATATTGCTCATCCTTTCCTGTTCTCTGTTCTGTGGATTCCATTGACTGAGAGCTTACGTTAGCTCCCTGCTGTTAAAACCAGCCTTCATACTGCTGCCTCTCCTGCTCCTCCAAAAGGACCGTCAAGATCTCCTCCGTGTGGGGACCCCAGCCTCCGCTTGCGCTGGCATATCCTGCTTCATCATCCCAACTGGACTGGTACTTATCTTCCTCATAGTCGTAAAAAAACATGATATCTTCCTCCATATTCTTGTTGTTGCCCCAAACACCTGGCGTCTGCCGGGTACGTACGAATCATAGCAGAGCTGCACGTGTTTATTTTTCAAAATCAATAGAAATGTGCCGCGCAGGAAATGCAAGGACAAAAAAGATAAGGCCGCTCCCCACCTCCCCCGCAAACAAGTTGTTTGCGGGGTTTTTCGTGCCCCTAATTTATGGCGAATTTGAAAGATACTTGTTCTAATCGTTGACATAGAAGCGCAAAGTAACTAAGATAAACTCAATAAGAAATCTTATTATCATAAATCCATGGAGCGTGTGTTTGGCTTATTTGGTCAATCCATGTGATATTTTTAAGATATACAGGGAATGGAAGTCGTTTTTTTGAAAAGATTAAAAAAAGTGAGGGATGACGGATGACGCAATCTCTCGATAGAGACCATAAGATACAGACGGTTAAGGCATTAACCAGTTGTTTGCTTCACAAGCACTATTGCGAAAACGATGTAGAGGCGATCATTAAACTGTTTGATGATCGGCTGAGTTGGTTTGGTGCAGCGGAACACGAATATGAGGTAGGAACGGAAACTATTTCGGGAATTTTCCGGCAATTTGAAAATATGGTTCCCAAATGCAACATCTGGGACGAAGAATACGATGTGATTGACGCTTCTCCAGATGTATATATTTGTACCGGCAGAGCATGGATCGCCACCGATCCCTCCACGAATGTCTATCTTTGTGTACACCAGCGTATTACCGCTGTTTTTCGTTGGGTAGACGGTACGCCCCGCTGCTGCCACATTCATATCTCGAATCCCTATTCCGAAATGACGCAGCAGGATGTAGGCTTTCCTACGCAGATCGGGCAGTACACATACGAATATCTTCAAAAATGTATTGATGAGTACAAGAGAAAGATTGAGGAACAGACAAAGCTCCTGGAAAAACTGAGTTTTGAGGATTCCCTGACTGGACTGTTCAACCGAAATAAATTTAACCACGATATGCAGACGTTTGAACAAGACCCTCCCTCCAGGCTGGGTGTGGCGGCCATTGACTTGAACGGGTTAAAACAGGTCAATGACCACATGGGACATAGGGCCGGAGACGGTCTCATTTGCCGCACAGCAAACCATATTGCCGGTATGTTTGCGGGAAGAGGCTACCGCATAGGCGGCGATGAATTTGTGGTGGTTGATTGGGAATTGGAAGAAGATGCGTTCCGAAACGCAATCCTTACAGCCAAAGGAAACATGGAGCGGGATGGTATCAGCGTTTCCATCGGCATATCATGGAGAGCGAGCCATTGCAGCATGGAAGAGCAGCTTGAAGAAGCGGATCGACAGATGTATCAGGTAAAAGCCGCATTTTACAGTTCACAGGATACGGACCGGCGAAAAAGTGGGCGGCAGTAAAGAAGGATACTAAGTGCAGATAAGAAAAAGAGGGCAGAACACATTGTGTTCTGCCCTCTTTTGGTGAAAGGGTTAAATCTTTTCAAATTCTTCCACTTCTGTGACAAAAATAGTGGCTCCGCCAACCACAACCTCGGTATTGGTAGTGACCGAATGTGCAGGCAGCTGCATGGTGGACGGAATATTTTCCACCCGCTTGGAGCAGTTGGCACGAATGATCTCAATGGCGGGTTTGACCCGGTCGGACTCGGTGCCAATGATCAGCGTGGTATTGCCCCAGCTGAGAAAACCGCCGGAAGAGGCCATTTTTGTAAAATAGTATCCGCCCTCACTGAGCGCACGGCACACTTCGTCGGAGTCTTTTTTGCTGATAATTGCAGTAATCATCTTCATGGAAATTCGTCCTCTCTGTTCCGACTTAAAGTCTCTGGAGCTATAAAGCTGCCACTCTCTGCGCTGACGCAGGTAGAGCAGTAAACCAACACTTCCGGTTACCGTCTCGGCAATGGGGAAAGCGCCCCAGGAGTAACCCAGACCAAACTGGGAAAGTCCCCAGAAAATAGGGATCAGGCAGAAAATCTGTCGGGTCAGGGCCAGGATCACACTGGGAATGGCCTTGCCGATGGCCTGAAAGAATACAGGTGTCATCAGGGAAGGGACAGCGGGAAGGAAGCTCAGCCCGATGATACGGAAGGCCGGAATGCCGATTTCCAGAACTCTGGCATCCTGTGAGAAAATCGACAGCAGCCGATCGGGAATCAGCTCAAAGCAAGCGACGCCTACCAGCATAAAGCTCATCGCCAGAAGGGTGGCGTCCACCAGTATCGTCTGACACCGCCGGTAATTTCCCTTGGCGTTGGTATAGCTCAGCAAGGGAACAATACAGGTTTGAAGGCCTGCCATGGGGATAAAGAAGAAGGACTGTACCTTGTAGTAGAGACCCAGTACGGTGACCGCCTCATCACAGAAGCTGGCCAGAATCACATTTAGGGCCACAATGTACACGGTGTACAGCATCTGCATAAAAATAGAGGGATAACCCAGCTTATAGATTTGCCAGGCATATCGCCCCAGAGCACGCAGCTGGGGCGGCCTGCGCAGTGCGGAAGAGGTAATCAGCGCGGCCACCACCTGGCCCGCCACGGTGGCATAACCGGCCCCGGCCACACCCATGGCGGGAATGGGGCCAAAGCCAAAGATTAGAATGGGGTCCAGCAGGATGTTGGTCAGGGCACCGGAGATCTGCGCCAGCATGGGCAGGCGCATATTGCCGCTGGCCTGGTGCACCTTGCTCCAGATACTTTCCAAAAAGACGCCCAAACTGCCGATGCATACGATGCGGCCATACGTAATGGCATATTCCACGGCCTGAGCGGAACTGGCCGAAGTTTCCACATAGGGACGCATAAACAGGCTACTTAATACAGCAAACAGGACCCAGCTGATCAAAGCCAAAACGGTACCGGTTCCCGCCGTGCGGTTTGCCCGCGGCACCCGTCCCCTGGCATAGTCCCGGGACATCAGAGTGTTCACGCCTACCCCGGTTCCTACGGCCAGAGCCGTCACAATAAGCTGAATGGGGAAGATGACGGAAAGAGCAGTCAGGCCGTCTCCGGAATATTTTCCAACAAAGTAGCTGTCCACGATGTTATACATGGCCTGGATAAGCTGGGCCAGCATAACGGGAGGTGCGATGCGAAAAAGAATTTTCCAGATGTTGTTTTCATCAAATATCATGGCCGCCGAATTGCTCTCTTTCACGGATCCGGCCCTCCTCTTGGCATATGGTTCGTTACAATAAGCGTTAAGGCCAGCTGCTCCATCTTGCGTGTTATGTACACGCATGTTGAAACGGACTTGGGTATAACGCAGTATGGTATCATAAGGTATTCCATAGGTGATGTCAATAATAAATTATCTAGAATAATCCTACTTGAAAATTGCAAATATTCAGCACATATTTCGGTGCGACACGCAGTCTGCTGCCCAGTTCATTGGCAGGCGGGCGGGCATGAACAAATGCCCGCTGGCATGGGCCGCCAATACCGGCATGAATGCCACGGACAAATATGTTCAGCGCCACGTTAGAGACAGGGGAAATCTCAGATGATGATGTGTTGAAATTGTGCTAAGATGTTTATATAATGAAGAAAACGTCAATAAAAACTTGTATCTACCGGGGAGGTCCTGCTCACCGCCCGGAAACGGAATAAACGCATATTTTTCAAGAGAGAAGGCAGACGATTTTGAAGTACGATTTCACTTCCATCCTGGATCGCCGCGGCATGGATGCCATTGCCGTGGACGGGATCGGCCACAAGATTTGGGGCAACGAGCCAGCCGCTCCAAAGGAAGGGTTTGATGCCATTCCCATGTGGGTGGCGGACATGAACTTTGCCACCTGTCCTGCCGTTCCTGCGGCCGTGATGGAGCGCACAAAGCACCCGCTCTACGGCTATTTCCAGCCTCGGGACGAATACTACCAGAGCATTATCAACTGGCAGACCAAGCGCAATGGCTTTACCGGGCTCAAGCGGGACTACATCGGCTATGAGAACGGGGTCCACGGCTGTGTCACCAGCGCCATTCAGACGCTCTCTGCCCCCGGGGACCGGATCTTGCTCCACAGCCCCACCTATGTGGGCTTTCGCGCCGATGTAGAGGGTTTGGGACGGACCTCCGTGTACAGCCCGCTCAAACGGGATGAAAACGGCGTGTGGCGCATGGACTATGAGGACATGGACCGGAAACTGAAGAAGTACCACATCCACCTGGCCATCTTCTGCTCCCCCCACAATCCCACCGGCCGGGTCTGGGAGCGGTGGGAGCTGGAAAAGGCCATGGAGGTATATGAGGCCAACCAGTGCCTGGTCATTTCAGATGAGATCTGGGCGGACATCACCTACACCCAGCACACCCCCACCCTGATGGTCAACGACTGGGCAAAAGAGCACACCGTGGCCGTCTACGCCCCCTCCAAGACCTTTAATCTGGCGGGGCTCATTGGCAGCTACCATATCATTTACAATGCTTATCTCCGGGACCGGGTGAAAGCCTGGGGTGATGCCACCCACTACAACGAAATGAACGTTCTTTCCATGCATGCCCTGATAGGAGCCTATTCCGACGAGGGACAGGCGTGGACGGATGAGCTGCTTCAGGTGCTGGAGGGCAACTGCCGGTACGCCTATGAACATATCCGGGACCACTATTCGGGCGTTTTCGCTGCTATGCCTCAGGGCACTTACATGTTGTTCCTGGATCTGACGGACTACTGCAAGCGCACGGGCCGGACGCTGGACGAGGTGATCAAGGCCGGCTGGGACGTGGGTGTGGGCTGGCAGGACGGCCGGGCATTTCACGGCCCCTGCCATATCCGTATGAACATGGCCTCTCCCCTTTCCCGTATTCAGGAGGCATTCGACCGCCTGGATCAGTACGTGTTTCACGAATAAGGAGCACGTTTGATAACGATTGCGGATGCGAAAACGCCTCTGCAATGAGAACCTGCTTTAAGCCAAATGGTATACCCGTAAGGGGGAAAACCAATTGATGTATTCACAACAGGGGCGCCTGCGGACTTTCGTAGGCGCCCCTGCTATATACAGTCGTTAAAGATGCCAGCCCAGTCTGCCGCTGGAAGCAAAGTGCGGCAGGTGCGGTTTCTTTTGACCTGTAATTTTCTGTGCGTTTCTTCTAAATTGACTTGTAAGATACCTGAAGATATAGTAAAATAGCAATAAATAACATGTGTTATTTATAACGCGAGAAAGAGGAGTCTTTTATGCCGCCGCGGAAACGGATCTTTCGTGAGGATATTTTAAAGGCTGCCGTCCAATTGGTTCAGGAAGAAGGGACAGCGGCGCTTTCGGTGCGCAACATAGCCAGAACCTTACGCTGCTCCACCCAGCCTATTTATTCGGAATTTGAAAATATGGAAACCTTGCGGGAGGAACTGGTGGCCTATATCCGGGAACACTATCTCCGTGAGGACGCCGACAGCTATAAGCAGGTGGCCCTCTCCTTCCTGCACTTTGCGCAGCAGGAGAAGAACCTGTTTCAGCTGGTCTACCTGCGTCAGCGGGCCGCGGGGGAAACCTTCTTTGAGGACCCCAATGAAGCGCAGACCATCCATAAGCTGGAGGTAAACCTGGAGCTTCCCCGGCAGAAGGCCGCGGAGATGCACCGGAGAATGCAGTATTACAGCTACTCCATGGCGGTGATGATGGCCACCTGTTATCTTAATTTCAGCCAAGAGGAGATCAGCACCGAACTGACCGAATATTACCGCATTATTTTGAGCTATTATAAGCAGGTCAAAAGCGAAGAAGAATTACAGCACTGGCTGGAACGTTCCCGCAATCTGCTGGTGTAAATTAAAGGAGGAACACTATGGCAACAAAAGCGAAAAAAGCCTATGACGTGGTGGTCATAGGCGCAGGCAACGGCGGCCTGGTTGCCGCCATCCGGATTTTGCAGGCTGGATACTCCTGTTTGCTGCTGGAAAAGCACAATCTGCCCGGCGGGTTTGCCACCAGCTTCAAGCGGGGACGCTTTGAATTTGAGGCGAGCCTGCATGAGCTCAACGACTTTGGTTCTCCGGAAGAGCCCGGCGATGTGCGCACCCTGTTCCGCGACCTGGGCGTGGAGAATAAAATCGACTGGGTGCGCATCCCCGAGGCGTACCACCTCATCACCACCGATAAAAAGTATGACTGCGTCATGCCCTTTGGCCAGCAGGCCTTTATCGACAAGATGGTGGAGTACTGCCCCGAGTCCCGCAAATCCATCACGGAGTTTTTTGAGCTGTGCAACGAGGTGCGGGATGCCCAGACATACTCCAACTCGGTCAACGGCAACACCGACTCCGACTATATGAAAAAGACCTTCCCTAACTTTGTCAAGGCGGGCAGCTATTCCGTCAATGAGGTGCTGGATGCTCTCAAGATGCCCCAGAAGGCCAAGGATATCCTCAACGCCTACTGGTGCTATCTGGGCGTGGACTGTGACCGCATGAGCTTTCTGCACTATGGCTCCATGGTGATCCGGTATATTACCCGGGACGCCTGGATGCCAAAAATGCGCTCCCATGAGATCAGCTTGGCCCTGGATACCCGCATCCGGGAGCTGGGAGGCGACATCTGGTATCACTCCGAGGCAGAAAAGATTCTGGCCGATGACAGCGGCAAGATCCAGGGCGTGCAGCTCACCGATGGCACGGTGATCGACACCCACCACATCATCGCCAACTGTTCGCCCCACCTGGTGTTTGGCAAGATGCTGGAGAAGAAGGCCGTGACCGAGCAGATGGTGCGGGCCACCAACAGCCGCAAGTTTGCCGGCCGGGGCTTCTCTCTCTTCCTGGGCCTCAACCGCTCCGCCCAGGAGCTGGGCATCACCAGCCACAACTACTTTATCTATGACACTGCCGATACCGTCAAGCAGTATGATCTCATGAAAAAGGTCAGCACCAACCATGTGCAGGCCACGGTTTGTCTCAATAACGCCTACCCGGAGTGCTCGCCCAAGGGCACCTGCATCATGTACTTTACCACCATGTTTATGTCCGACGACTGGGGAAATGTGACCGAAAAAGACTATTTCAAGATGAAAGACCAGGTGGCGGATGACATGATCCGGGTGTTTGAGCGGGAGACCGGCTGCAAGATCCGGGACGCCATCGAGGAGATCTGTGTGGCCTCCCCCACCACCTATGCCCGCTACTGCGGCCATCCCCAGGGCGTGATTTACGGCTATGAGACGGCCGATTGGGACAGCCTGATGCCCCGCATGATGATGATGAAGGAGGACGCGCTCATGAATCCGGGTATCCGCTTTGCAGGCGGCTACGCCATGCGCTCCAGCGGATATTCCAGCGCCTATATTTCCGGCGACCTGTCCGGACGGCAGACGGTAGGCGATTTGAAGAAGGAGGCGAAGGCATAATGAACTTCAAGAAACAGATCTTTGGGTTTATGGATATGCTGCGGTTTAAAAAGCTGGTCCCCACCCGCCGGCAGATGCTGGCCCAGGGAGACAATAAAACGCTGCCTCAGGAATACCGCACCAACACGCTGGCCAAAAAGCTGCATCCCGGCTATATGCAGGTGGAGCTGGTTGCCGCACGGCCCCTCACCGCTGCCATCCGGGAGCTGACCTTCAAGCGGGTGGACAGCGACGCGTTCCCCTTCTTCCGTGCCGGACAGTATGTCTCCCTTCAGATGAAGATTGGGGACAGCCTGGTCAGCCGTCCCTATTCCATTGTCTCCACGCCCCAGCAGGCCCTGGAAAACAAGCTGGTGCTGGCGGTAGAGAATGCGGGCTTTGTGTCGGAATACCTCAACAAAACGGCCAAGGTGGGCGACCGGTTCGTGATGACCGAGCCCTCCGGCGAGTTCCACTATGAAACGCTGCGGGACAGCAAGAATATCATCTGCGTGGCCGGCGGCAGCGGCATCACGCCCTTCTTGTCCATGGCAGGCAGCCTGGCCGATGGAGATGAGAGCTACTCCATGCTCCTGTTCTATGGCGCACGCACGGCGGCGCAGCTGGCTTATAAAGCGGAACTGGACGCGCTGGCGGAGCGCTGCAAGGATTTGAAGGTGGTGTATGTCCTCAGCGATGAGGAGCAGCCGGGATGCGAAAAGGGCTTTGTGTCGGTGGAGCTGATGAAGAAGTACACCGATCTCATCGACCGTACCTTCTTCCTGTGCGGTCCGCCCGCCATGTATGAGTTTATTGCCAAGGAGCTTGCCCCCCTGAATCTGCCTAAGAAGGCGGTGCACCGGGATGCGGCCTGCTGCCATGATCTGCCCCTGGACAAGCCTGCCGTATTTAAGCTCACCGTTCACATGCGGGACCAGGTTTACGTCCTTGACGCAAAGGAGAATGAAACCCTGCTGGTCGCCATGGAGCGGGCTGGACTGAATGCCCCCAACAAGTGCCGCGCCGGAGGCTGCGGCTTCTGTCACAGCAAGTGGCTGTCGGGCCGCTATCGCATTGCGGATGGCCGGGACGGCCGCCGGGAGGCGGACCGGAAGTTCGGCTTTATCCACCCCTGTGTCACCTATCCCCTGGAGGATATGGAGATCGACGTGCCGGTAGCTTACTAAGCAGATATGAGAGAACCCCCTTGAAATCCTTGGATTTCAAGGGGGTTCTTGTTTGATGCAGGAGCAGAAGAAAGCTTCTCCGGCAAAACAAAGGGAGTTCCTTCTCGGTGGGGACAGGTGTCAGTCAACGCTTGCCCCGGCCAGCAGGTGCTCCGCTAGTGCGCTAGCCTCCTGTTCCACCTCATCATAAAAGCGGGAAATGTGGAATCCATCTGCCGCCCCGTGGTGAATTTCAAAGGAGAGGGGCATGAGCATCTGATTGCCCGCCGCCTCCGCTTTTCCCCAGCTGACCATAGGGGCGAGGAAAAGTCCGTCGCCGCACAAGTTGATATCCAGGGCAGAGTACTTCAGCCACGGCAGGCAGGAGACGCAGAAGGTGTTTTCCGGCATGTCCGGTATGCGGTAGCCTCGGTGTGCCTTGCCCGCTGTGATGTCCTCCCGACAACCGCGGTAGAATGCGTCAAAGTCCGGGTTCCACCGGGACCAGATGCAGGTAAAGGTCTCGTCCTCTTCATGGAATACCAGGTGAGACGGGACCACCTCGTCCCACTGGACCAATTTCTTCTCCTGGGGCAGATAGGCGAGCTTAAATTCGCCGTGTTGGTTGATTACCTTGCAAATCACATACAAAAAGGCAATATAAAAGCTTCTGCCGCAGGTTTTGGCGGCAGTGCGAAGCTGGGTGACATCCACATCCTTGGTGATGGATACAAAGCATTTTGCCTGGCTGGTAAAGTGGAGATAATGCTCTTTGCGGGGCCAGGTCTCCAAATCGATTTCTTGATAACCCATGTTTAACTCTCCTTAATAAAAACACTGTAATTTTCCGCCGGGTCTGCCTGCCCGTTCTGCTGCCGGGGGAAAACCTCCACAAAGGTCTTATAAAAGTCGTAGAGAATGCCATCTTCCCGGGCGCACAGCAAAAACCGGCTGATGATGGTCCCGGTCCGGTACGACTTGCGGATATGGGAAAGCTGTTCCTGCAGGTTGTTTTTGTAGGGGGCCGTATGTTTCTCTCTCATCAGGCACACGGCATAGGTGCCGCCCCCATTCCGCCACAGGATCTGCTCAGGGGGAAACTGGCTCAGCTGCCCGGCAGGCACGGTCAGCCCCCGCCGCTCCTGGTGCAGGCAACCGGAGTGCTGTACCCGGGAATAGAGATACGGATTTCCGATATACTGGCGCAGCTTGTCCTGCTCGATGAGATCAAAGGAAACGATGCATTCCGTGTCGATGTCGGCCAGGAAATAGGGCTGCTGTTTCAGCTGTTCCATCTGGTCAATTGCGGCCAAATGGCAGCGCAGCTTTTCCATGCGCAGCTCCACTTGCTGCTGCAATTCCACAAGCTCCCCCATTTTCTCGTTCAGCAATTCCCTGTGCTGACCGGGCGTGGTATGCTCCATATCCCGGATCTGTTTTAGGGGGAGCCCCAGATTTTTGTAAAAAACAGCATCGGAAATGACCATCAGGTCGGATACCGAATAGGACCGGTATCCGTTCTCAGCATCTTTCTTTGGTGCAAGGAGTCCGCATTCTTCCCAATACCGCAGCGTGGAAGCGGGCAGGTCAAAAAAACGGGCGATCTCTCCAATTTGAAATGTTTTCTCCATAACATCACCTGTCCCAGTGGGTGTTATCGTATCATATATCCTCTTGACCTTCAAGGTGCTTGAAGGTTTACTATGATACCCGGAGGGATGAGAGTGGAAAAAACCTTAATATTTTCTTCTGTAAGTGAGGTCCGATTTGGAAAGGTGCTGCGATTTATCATTCCCACCTACCTGACCTCCCTGTTCAATACGTTATATACCATTGTGGACGGCATTTTTGTCTCCTCCTATGTGGGAACCAACGCCCTCGCGGCCATCAACATTGTATATCCCATTGTCAATGTGCTGTACGGCATCGCGCTGATCTTTGCCACCGGAGGCAGCGCGGTGGCCGCGCTGCTTATTGGAGCCAGAAGGGAGCAGGAGGCAAACCGGGCCTTCTCGGTCAGCCTCCTTTGCTCCCTTCTGCTGGGGTGCGGGGTGGCCCTGCTGGTGGGCTGGAATCTGAACGCTGTGCTGGATGGACTGGGTGCCACCCCGGCAACCATGGCCGACTGCCAGGTCTATGCCATCTGGTGGCTGATGGGCGCCCCTCTGGTGGTAGGGAAGGAAGTGTTCACCTATTTTATTCGGGTGGACGGAGCGCCTACATACAGCTTCTTGACGGCGCTGGCCGGGGGAATCTGCAACATTGTGCTGGATTATCTGCTGGTTGCCCGGCTGGACATGGGCATCCAGGGAGCCGCCGCGGCAACCATCCTGGGGCTGCTTCTCTCCTTCTGCATGGGGATCTTCTATTTTGCAGCGCGGAAAAAGATCTTTCGCCTCACCGTGGAGGGCCTGACCCCTTCGCTTGCCGGGCGCTGTATGGTCAACGGCCTTTCGGAATGTGTCAATCAGCTGGCTATCGCCATTACCACCGTAGTGTTTAACCGAACGGCTATGGCCTTTGCCGGAGAGGACGGCATTGCCGCGGTCTCTATCATTATGTATCTGCAATTTCTGGTCATCGGCATCTATTTTGGGTTCTCCATGGGCATCGCGCCGCCGCTGGGATATGCGTATGGAAACGGACAGCGGGATGTCTGCCGGATTTTGGAGTCCTACGCCCGGCGCTTCCTTTCCGTTGCCCCCTTCGTGCTGTATGGGATGACCTATTTCCTGGCCCCGCTGGGGGTGAGCTTCTTTGCCCAGCCCCAGAGCAGCGTCTACACGCTGGCCGTATCCGGAATGCGTTGGTATGGGCTGGGGTTCCTGTTTTCCGGAGTCAGTATCTTCTGCGCCATCCGGTTTATGGCCTACGGGAAAGGGCATTTGTCCGGCGTCATTACGTTTTTGCGCTCCTTTGCCCTGCTGCTTTTATTCTTAACCCTTCTGCCCGGGGTATGGGACCTGAACGGGGTTTGGCTGGCAGTTCCCTTTGCAGAGGGGATCACGCTGCTGGTCACCCTGGCCATGACCTATCTTGATACAAAGCGAGAGGAGCCGTAGGATCTGCCAGTCCGCAGCCGGACATGGTACGGAAAACCGAATGATGAAAAAAACGCCCCGCAGTTTGCCTGGTGACGGCAGACTGCGGGGCGTAATATATGGTCCGGGTTATCGTCCGGTTACCTGATAGCGGCGATAGGAGAACCAGCACAGAGCTCCGCACAAAACGGCCAGCAGTACGTACAGCAGAAAGCTGAACTGGAGGGCGTTAAACTGGAGCGGGCCCAGGGTGACCAGGTAGAAGTCCTGTAAGGTGGCCAGGCTGATGCGGAAGAAGGGCAGGTAGCCGGAAATCTGCTCGGTTACACGGCCCCACCCATAAAATAGGTCCAGCAGGCAGAGTCCGGAAAGAAGAAAGGGCACCGCCAGGGCAGGAACCGCATTTCGCAGAAGTTCGGAGAGGAACATGACCAGGGCTGCGGTCAGGATGCAGGCCAGAACCAGCAGGGCCAGAAGGATTAGAACAAACCCGCCCATGGACAGGTGCAGAGGGCAGCTGCTCCCCCGGCTCCAGAGCTGGAGGGCGGTGGAAAACCCGTCCGGCCCATAGAGTACACAGTATAGGAGCACATACAGCCCGGAAAAGACCAGGGACAGCCCGGCCCCAAAGCTGCTCCCCGCGGCCCACCGGGCCCAGAAGGCCACGGTCTTGCCTCGGGTACTGGACAGCACCAGCTGGTCGGTCCGGGTCCGGTGCTCCTGGGAGAAGAGACGGCACAGGCACACCGCCGTCAGCAGCACCGTCACTTGGCACAGCAGGCCGCAGTTTTGCGCCATGGCCTGCCATCCCCCGGCGTAGTCCAGAGTCAGGGGGGCCAGAGTGCTGGCCATCTCCTGCCAGTAGATCTTCTCCTGGGCGGTCAGGGGAATGAGGACGGGATTAAAGGTGCGCAGATAGCTGACATAAAACCCCTCCGCAGTGATGTCGGTGCGGTCCTCCATGATGTTGAGATAGAGAAAGGGGGAGTAGGGATTGAGATTCCACATCCGTGTCCCGGACGCATCGTCGCGGTATTGTCCAATCAGCTCCTCCATCAGCGGCTCATCCAGCAGTCGTCCGGACAGGGCGCGCATGGAGTCCCGGCGCAGGGCCTCCACCTCACAGTAGGGCCGGGAGATCTGCTCCACGGAGTTGGTCTGGGCATCGTAGCGGTAGTAGTAGCCGGTGCCGTAGAAGGTCAGCAGGCTCCAGCCGAACAGCAGCGCCGCCCCCAGCAGCACGGAAACCAGAAAGAGCCGCTGCCCCAGGACCTTTTTCAGCTCAAAGACGTAGAGGGTTCTAAATCCCTTCATCCTGCCACCTCATTCCTTCTCCACTGCGTGGCGCCGGCAGAGCCACAGGCAGGCCGCCAAAAACAGGAGGGTCAGCACCCCGTAGAGGAGAAAGCTCACCGGGATGCAGTCTACAGGGGTGTCTCCCAGCCAGACCAGGCGCTGGTCCAGAAGGAAGTTTTTGGACAGACGCTGGATGGGCAGATAGCTCCAGATCTGAGCCAGAAGCCGGTTGTAGGCGTAAAAGGAAAAGAAAGGCTCAAACAGCAGGGAAACCAGCAGCAACCCCAGGGGCAGGGCCAGGGCGGGTATCGCCCGGCGAAACAGCTTGGACAGGAACAGAGCCAGGGCGGCGCAGCACAGATTGACCAGCAGGCTCATGCCCACGGTGACCAGCACCGCTGGCCCCGCTTCCATCACGCGGCTGCTGTCGCACAGGCCGGTGTCCCCGTGCCCCGGCCGCAGATCGGTCAGCGACAGGATCTGGATGGGGGTGTGAAACCCGTCCGTCCCGTGGACAAAGAGCTGGATGGCAGTGGTGAGGACAAACAGCAGCAGGATCGTGCCGCAGGCCACACTTGTCCCTGCCGCCAGCCGGGCCAGAGCCAGGGGCCGCCGCCCGTACCGGGCGCTGGTGAGCATAGGCCAGGTCTTGTACACGTGGTCGTCGGAAAAGCTGCCGCACAGGCTAAGAAAGACAAAGGCCACCGTCATCAGGTTGAGCCAGTAGGCCAGGGACAGGATGCCGCTGTACCCTTTGGCGTAGGCCAGGGTGAAGGGGATCTCCAGCCCGCTGCGCTCCTGGTTCCAGTACCCGATCTCCTCCTGGGTGAGAGACTGAGCCCGGTATTCCTCTTCCTGCCAGTCCCCCATGGTCTCATAGGCAAAGTCGGCCAGATTGTCCTGTCCCTCATAGATGGGATTGATGCCCATCTTCATCTGGCTGTCTGTTACAAGAAAGTGGTTGAGCATAATGAAGGTGGGCGGGTCGTTTGGGTCTACAACCTTCTGGTAGTAGCGGTTCATGTCCCGGACGGAGTCAGACGCCTGATTGTCCAGCAGCGTTCCCGTATCCTCCTGAGAAAAGCGGCGCTCCAACTGGATGGCCTCATAGCGACTCACCGTGTCAAAGACCAGCTCCCCGTTTTCCAAGTAGATCACATCATCCGGCTCCCAGAGGGGGCTCAGGTTGAGAAAAAGGGTCACCGCAAGGATCAGCACCAGGAGAACGGGTACGTAGGGCCGCAGGAAGATTTTCTTCAGCTCGTAGCGATAGAGGGAGCCAAACATCCTTACATCCCTCCCCCTTCAAACTGCTGGAGATAAAATCCCTCCAGGTCCTGGGGCGTGTCGGCCGCGCTGCCGTCGTAGATGAGCTGGCCGTCCTTCACCATCAGGATGCGGCCCGCGATGTGCTCCACGTCGGAGACGATGTGGGTGGAGAGAAGCACGATGCTCTCCTTCCCCTGCTCCTCGATGAGGGTGCGGAAGCGGACTCGCTCCTTGGGGTCCAGCCCGGCGGTGGGTTCGTCCAGGATGAGGAGCTTGGGATGGTTGAGCAGGGCCTGGGCGATGCCCAGACGCTGCTTCATGCCGCCGGAGAAGGTCCGGATTTTCTTGCGGGCCACCTCGCCCAGTCCCACCACCTCCAGCAGCTCCAGGCTGCGCTCCTTGGCCTGCTTGCGCTCCATCCCCTTCAGAGCGCCCAGGTAGAGGAGAAAATCCAGGGCGGAGAAGCTGGGATAGTAGCCGAAATCCTGGGGCAGGTAGCCCAGCACCGCCCGGTAGCCCTCCGTGGACACGTCCAGGCCGTCCAGGGAGATGGACCCGCTGGTGGGGCGCAGAATGCCGCACAGCATCCGCATCAGGGTGGTCTTGCCCGCCCCGTTGGCCCCCAGCAGGCCGGTGACCCCCGGCGTTAAGGTCAGGCTGATGCGGTCCACGGCAATTTTGGGGCCGTACTGCTTGGTGACCCGGTCAATATTCAGTTCCATACCAATTCCTCCCCGCAAAACAGATATCGTCTATATTCCCAAATCATTAGGGCCAGCAGAAGCAGAGTAACCCACAAATAGCCCGCCCCCTGGAAGAGAACCGGGGGCTTTTCCTGCCACATGGAGCACAGCACGCTCACCGCCGCCGCAGCCCCCGCGCACAGATACACCGATTCGCTCCCCCGGAACCGGCGGGTGATCATCAGGCAGAGCAGAGAGGTGAGGCAGTAGGGGCACAAGAGGTAAAACCCGGTCTCTGCCAGGGGCAGCTGGCCCCACCCCGTCATCAGGGGGAACAGGGCGCACAGCAGCAGCAGATTCCCCAGCCCCAGCAGGGTCAGCCGGGCCAGCAGCAGGGTTTTCAGAGAGAAGCGGGAGGCCATCTCCAGCTCCTCCATCCGGCAGCGGGCGGAGCGATGGAGCTCGGTCACGGTGGAAAGGGCCGCGAAGGGTAGCAGGGTGGACACCAGCCGGATCTGCTGGGGCAGCCGGTTTTTCATAAGGAACAGGCCGACGGCAAAGATGGCCACTGCCAGCAGCCAGTTCCAGGGGCGAAGGTAGAAGAGCTGAGAAAATAGAAATTCCCCGGTGGACAGCCCCGGCGGCTCCAGCCGCTCCAGAAAGGCTTCCTTCCTCTGGGGAGCGGGGGGCTGATACAGGAGGGAAAACGCCTGCTTCCACTCCCGGTTACCCATAAAAATCCCTCCAATCAAATTGGGTTCGCAGCTTCTTTAAAATTTGCTTTTCCCGGCGGTAGACGGCAAAGCGGGAGAGTCCCAGGATTTTCCCTGTTTCGGCGGCCGACACCTCGTTGGTATACCGCAGGAAGATGAGGTCCCGGTCCTCCTCCGGCAGCTGCTCCAGAGCCTGCTCCAGGGCAATGCGGACGGTGTCTCCCTCTTCTCTGTCTCCGGCGGCCTGCTCCGCCTGCTCCAGCGGCAAGACCTGCTTGGTGCGGTAAAAATCGATGCAGAGATTGCGGGCGATGGTGTAGAGGTAGGCCGTCTGCTTTTTGATCTCGCTTACCTCCCGGGTGCGCAGAAAGTGAAGAAAGGCCTCCTGGGTCAAATCCTCCGCCGTCTGGGGGTGGCGGGTCTTCATATAGCAATAGCGGTACAGCTTATCGTAGAGTTCTTCCAGATCCATGGGAACGACTCGCCCCCCCTTTCTATTGGATATAACGGATGACGCAGGTGGAATGTGCGGGGAATCAAAAATATTATGCTCTATTATAAAAGAAAAGGGCGCCTTTGGATAAGATGGAAAAAAGACAAGCCCCCGACACAGAAACACCTGCGTCGGGGGCTTGCCGGTATGAGAAGAACGTAAGGAGGGTCGTAGGATGTAGATTAGAAAACAAAATACCTGTTGGCTTCCACGGCGGGCTTGGTGGGAAAATACGCCGTCAAAGCTTCCACACATCGTGGTTGGTGGTGCAGATGGAGATGGCCCCCGCCTTCAGGTTGTCGATGGCGGTGGTCTTATCACAGACCAGTCCGGAGGAGATGATAGGCGTGTCGTACAGCTCTGCCGTCCAGCTGATCACCTTGGTCCATCCAGGGGTAATGTTGATGATGTCCGCTTTGCTGATCTCCAGCTGCTTGCCGATGCTCCGCCAGGAGGTGGAGTCCAGAATAAAGAAACGGTGGATGGTGAACAGACCGTTTTCTCGGGCATAGCGCAGAAGATGGGGCTTGGAACTGACGATTCCGTCCGCCATGCTCTGCTTGATGAAGTCCACCACACTGTTTTTGCTGGCCAGTCCGTCCACCATATCCACATTGACAAAGACGATTTTGCCGGCCTTCTTCAGATCCTGTACGATCTGACAAATGTTGGATACAGTGCCGAAGAGGGTAAATACGATTTCAGACTCATTTTCTTTTACAAGAGGAAACTCATCCCAACTGGTCATGCCCAGGATAACGGGATTATCTTCAAAACATCTGAGGAGTGAATCTCGATTCATGATAGCATCCTTCCGTGGCACGGGGTGGTGTAATAGAGGGTCATAAGGTGGTTTGAGTAAACATATTGCCTGGGTTAAAGCGGTTTTCCGGATCAAAGCGCTGCTTGCTCTTAATGCGCTTGTTGAGAACATCCAGGGGGGCGGTGCTGCAGAACAGACTGCGGTACAGCTTGCCTACGCCGCAGCGGTGCATGGAGTATCTGCCCTCCTTTTTGTCCTGGGCGCACCAGGCGGTGAACAGATCTTTGCCGCGGAGATAGTCCTGGGCGCTGCGGGAGAGAATGTTCAGGGTGAGGACCTGACGGCAGCACAGATGGCCGAAGATCAGATAATCCAGGCCGCTGTCCGCAAGGGCGTGGCGATAATACTGCAGGGCGGCCTTTCGTCCCTCTCCGGTCAGACGGATGGGATAGGCCAGCCGCTTCACCCGGGAGTCCTCCGCGTGGTACTGGGCGATTTTCATGTTGACGCACTCGGTAATGGCGTGGTGCAGCCCGCGGAACTGCTCCACCTCATCCCCCGAGGCACTCCAGGTTTTGTCCGGATCGGCCCCCAGCTCCTCGGCCGCACAGAGAAGCTCCTCGGCGGCCTGCTCGATGGCCTCCTCCTGGTCGCTCTCCAGCTCCAGATAGATGGCGGCGTGATGGTCCGGGGCGGAGGGAAGGCCGGAAAGGGCGCTGAGAGAATCCCGGTATTCGTCTGCCAGACGGAAACAGGCCCTGTCCATATACTCCAGGACGCTGACGCAGTCCAGTACCTCGGCCCGGGCGGCAAAGTCTATGGCGGTATCGTCGTCGTCGAAGAAGAAGATCAGGCCCCACACGTGGGGAAGCAGGGGCACGGTAGACAGACGGGCCCCGGTAATGACCCCGCACATTCCCTCCGAACCCAGGAACAGGTCAAATCCGTCCTGCCCCCGGGTGAGGCGGCGGATCTCACCTTTGTTGTTGCAGTACTCCAGCTCCAGCACATGGTCGGCCACCGAGCCGTAGCGGAAGGAGCGCAGTCC
>CAJLCG010000019.1 GCA_905205085.1 uncultured Oscillospiraceae bacterium | reverse complement strand
AATGCCCGCGCCGTTTTTCGCGCTTTTTTTCCTGACGGAGCCGGAAGCGCTCCTCCTGTGTCTGCCGTTTCTGAGCCGCCTGGCGGGCCTGGCGCTCCAAGCCCACGGCCTCACGCTGACGGGCAAGGGCCTCCTGGGCTTTGGTACCCAGCCCCTTTGGCTGGGTAGCCTTGGCGGCCTCCCTCTGCATCCGCTTTGGATTGGCCGCAGCTTGCCGGGGAGCGGTCTCCGGCAAGACAGGGCCAAAGGGCAGCCGGGACCATTCCCGCTGAAGCCACTGGTACAGTTGGGCGTCGGTGGGTTCCGCCCCAAAAACCACTCGGGCGGCCTGATAGCCGTCCTGGCTCCAGCGTTCGGCAATGCCCACCCAGAAGGGGGGCTGGAACAACACAGTGAGCTGGCTAATGTTCCGTTCCATATTCAGTTTCCTCCCATAAAAATGTGAATATGGAGAAGGGACGACCCGGGAGGGAAGGCTACTGACGGGAGCGCGGCCCGCGGACGGACTACCAACCGTCCTGTGTTTTTATCTCCGGTCCCATTGTATCGGGGAGAGGAGCGAATGTCAACGGAGGAAACAGAACGTTTGTTTGACATACGTGGGCGGAGGCGCTATGATAAAGAAAAGGGGGTGGGACCGTGGACCGGGTGATCTTCCACTGTGATCTGAATAGCTTTTATGCCTCGGTGGAGCTGCTGAGCCACCCGGAGCTGCGCCACCTGCCGGTGGCGGTGTGCGGCGACCCAGAGAGCCGCCACGGCATCATCCTGGCCAAAAACGAGCCTGCCAAGCGGTTCGGGGTAAAAACCGCCGAGACCATCTGGCAGGCCCGGAAAAAGTGCCCCGACCTGGTGCTGCTGCCCGCCCACCACGACCGGTACCGGGAATACTCCCGGCGGGTCAATGAGCTCTACCAGGAGTACACCGATCTGGTGGAGCCCTTCGGCATTGACGAGAGCTGGCTGGATGTCACCGGCACCCTCCACCTCTTTGGTGGCGACCCGGTAGCTTTGGCCGACCGCTTGCGGGAGCGAATGCGGGGGGAGCTGGGGCTCACCATCTCGGTGGGGGTATCCTTCAACAAGGTGTTTGCCAAGCTGGGCAGCGACTACAAAAAGCCTGACGCCACCACCTGCATCACCCCGGAAAACTTTCGGGACATCGTCTGGCCCCTGCCGGTGACCGACCTGCTGTTTGTGGGCCGGGCGGCGGGGCGCACCTTGGAGAAGTTCGGGGTGCGCACCATCGGGGAGCTGGCCCGGTTTGACCGGGAGGCCCTCTATCAGCTGTTGGGGCGGCCGGGGGCCCAGCTCCACGACTACGCCAACGGCCTGGACCGCGCCCCGGTGGCCCCGGCGGGGGAGCACGCGCCCCCCAAGTCGGTGGGCAATGGACTGACCTTCCCCAAAAACCTCCAGGGCCGGGAGGAGATCGCCTCGGGTATTACCATGCTCTCCGACCAGGTGGCCGCCCGCCTGCGCCGCCACGGCATGAAGTGCGGCGGGGTGGCCCTCACCGTCCGGGACCCGGACTTCCGGGATGTGAGCCGCCAGAAGCAGCTGGACCGGCCCACCAATCTCAGCCGGGAGCTGGCCCGGGAGGCCATGGACCTGGCCGACCAGCTGTGGAATATGAGCCTACCCGTGCGGGCCCTCACTGTCACCGCCATCTACCTGGTGGCCGAGGACGAGGCGATGGCCCAGCAGGACCTGTTTGCCGGGGCGGAGGAGGAGAAGCGCCAGCGCCTGGAGCAGCTGGACCGGACCATGGATGCCATCCGGGACAAGTACGGCAAGGGGGCCATTGGCCGGGCGTCCACCCCCAAGGGGATGGACCGGGAGCGGCACGCCCCGCCGCCGGGGGGCGCATATCATCCCAAATAGGGACATACCGTGGGACATGGAGGTGAGTTCATGTCCCACTCTTTTTTTGCCTTCTGCCAGCAGCTGGGGGAAAATCCCGCCCTGGCTCTCTTTGCCCTGCTCACCCTGGGGGTGCTGCTGGTCAACGGCTGGACCGACGCCCCCAACGCCATCGCCGGGGCGGTGGTCACCGGGGCCCTGTCCTTCCGCCGGGCGGTGCTCCTGGCGGCGGTGTGCAACTTTGCCGGGGTGTGCTGCGTGACGGCGGTGAACGCCTCGGTGGCCGAGACGGTCTACTCCATTGCCTCCTTCTCCGGCGGAGCCCGGGCGGCCTCCATCGCCCTGAGCGCTGGGATGGCGGGGGTGGTGATCTGGGCGGTGGTGTGCTGGCGGTGGGGCATCCCCACCAGCGAGAGCCACGCCCTGGTGGCGGGGATCACCGGGGCGGCGGTGGCCCTGGAGGGAGATCTGTCCTGTGTCCACTGGGAGAGCTGGGGCAAGGTGCTCTTAGGGCTGCTGTTGTCCACCGCCGCCGGGTTCTGGTGTGGACAGATGGCCGGACGGGCGGCCCGGGGATGGCGTGGGTCGGAGCGGCTTTTTCGCGGCCTCCAGCTCCCGGGCGCGGCAGCCACTGCCTTCTTCCACGGGGCCCAGGACGGGCAGAAATTTCTGGGGGTGTTTCTATTGGGGGTTGCTCTGGTCCAGGGGCGGCAGGACGAGCAGACCTTTGTGGTGCCCCTGTGGCTGCTGGTGTTCTGCGCCGGAGGGATGGCTCTGGGCACCGGGATGGGGGGACGGCGGATCATCGACACGGTGGGAAGGGAGATGGTAACTCTCAGCCCCCGGGAGGGCTTTGCCTGCGACGTGGCGGGGGTGGGCTGCCTGCTGGCGGCCACCGTGCTGGGCCTGCCCGTCTCCACCACCCACACCCGCACCGCCGCCCTGCTGGGGGTGGGCTCCGCCGGAGGAAAGGGGGCGGACTGGAGGGTAGCGGGGACCATTGCCCTGGCCTGGGGCTTGACCTTCCCAGGCTGCGTAGCCCTGGGGTGGAGCATGGCCCGGCTCTTTTTGCACCTTTGGCAATAGAATGTGGAAAACCCCTTGACAATCAATTTCTGCAAATGTAGAATATAAATAGAAAATCTGCAAATGCAAAAATTGAAAGGAGGAGCGTTCTATGAAGGACTATCCCCGTCTGCCCGAGTCGGAGCTGGACATTATGCTGGTGGTGTGGGACCTGAAAGAGGCCACTGCCCCCGCCATCCTGGAGCGGCTGGAGCGGCCGCTCACCGCCAGCGCCCTGCACAGCTACCTCAAGCGGCTGGAGGAGAAGGGCTATCTGGCCTGCCGCAAGGAGGGCAAGACCAACCACTACACCCCCCTGGTGGGGCGGGAGGCCTACCGCCGCCAGGAGGGACGCACCATCCTGGGCAAGCTGTACGAGGGGTCTCTCAAGCGCTTTGCCGCCGCCCTCCACGACGGAGGGGCTCTGGACCAGAGCGAGGTGGAGGAGCTGCGGGCCTATCTGGATGAGCTGGAGGAAAAGGGGGGCATGTAAATGGAGACCCTGTTTTTGCGCGTGGTCTGGCTGTCGGCCACCGTGTCGGCGGTGCTGCTGCCCCTGCTGCTGGCCTCCCGGTGGCTGCAAAGCCGGGTGAAGGCCAAGAGCCTGTACCTTCTGTGGCTGCTGTTTGCCCTGCGGCTGATCGTGCCCGTGGAGATCACCCTGCCCAAGCCTGCGGTGACAGTGCAGGTCCCGGAGTATGAGGTGACCCTCCCCATGAACCGCCCATCGGCGGAGCTGCCGGACGATCATCAGCTCTCGCCCATAGAACCCAATGTGGAGCCTTCCCTCCCCCAGACGGAGGAGGAGCCCGCCCTTCCCGCCCAGACCAGCGTGCCGGTGGCGGTGGTGCTGGGCACCCTGTGGCTGACGGGGGTGTTTGCCATTGCCCTCATTCAAGTCAGCAGCTATCTGGTCACCCGGCGGGCTCTGCTGCGCTGGGCGCGGCCGGTGTCGCCGGAGACCCGGAGGCAGGTGGAGCAGCTGGCCTTGCGGCTGGGGCTAAAGCGGGCCTTCCAGGTGCGGCACAGCGACCGGGTGCATTCTGCCATGGTGCTGGGCGTGCTGCGTCCGGTGCTGCTGCTTCCCCAGGAGGAGTGCGACTCCCTGGTGGTCCTCCATGAGCTCAACCATCTCCGTCGCCGGGATCTGGAGTACAAGGGCCTGATGATGGCGGCCTGCTGGCTGCACTGGTTCAATCCCCTGGTGTGGTGGATGAGCCGGGTGGCGGGCCGGAATCTGGAGCTATGCTGTGACGAGGACGTGGCGGGCAAACAGAACTCCGCCTTCCGCCATCGGTACGGCCAGCTGCTGCTGGAGTGCGCGGCGGAAGGGGCAGGGCCCGTCCTGTCCAGCCGCTTTGGCAGCAGCAAGGAGGAACTGAAAGCCCGGCTTACCAACCTGTTTGTGGCCAAAAAGCGGGGCCGCGCGCTGGTGTGTCTGGCCCTGGCCTGCGCCGTGCTGGTGGGCGGCCTGGTGGCCTGTGAGCAGACCCAGAACAGCGGGCCGGACCAGGCGGTGGAGGAGCTGGAAAACACCATCACCTATGACGGGCAGACCGTCTCCTTCACTCTGCCGGAGGGGGAGCGGGACTGGAACCTGCATATCGCCGGACGGGCCGAGACCGACGAGCTGGGCGGCATAAGTCTGCACTACCTGGACGAGACGAACTGGACCCCGGGGGAGACCTACTCCTTTGACCTGGACGGAGAATCTGTTGGTGAGGTCACACAGCTGTTCATGGATATTGAGCTGGAGGGCCAGTCGTACACCGTAGACCTGCTGCCCCATGTGAGGGAGTACTCCAAGGCCTACCCGTATTACCATAACTACGACTATGGCTTTACCCTTACCCTGCCCGAAGGCTGGGCAGAGGGCGTGGATATCCGGGAAGTGGACGGCGGCGTGGAATTCTACATGAAGAACGCGGGAGACGGGGATGGAGCGGGCTGGCTGGTAGGAATTTACTTAACCGACCCGGTCAATTGGCAGGAGATCGCCGATGGTCCCCGCGGAGAGCGCTTCCTGGGCCAATCGGCACAGGGAGTCCTGTTTGCCGTCGGACCTACCGATGTGCAGTATGACGAAAGCATTTCCGGGGAGATGGAGCGGTACAACGCCCTGTATGAGCAGGTAGATGAGCTGCTGGACAGCTTCCAGCTGGACAGCATCCATGATTTGGTCCAGGTCTGGCTGGAGGAGCAGGTGGAGCAGGGACCGCCGGAGTGGGCTCAGGGCTACAACTACCTGGACGGCCGCGTCCAGTCCCTATTGTTCCAGAGAATGGTGCTGGGATACGCGGTATATGAGATCGAGTACCGCTTTTTGGTGGACCACCCGGAAAACGTGGTGGTAGCCGGGGGCATGGAGCTGGACGAGGAGGGCTGGCTGCGGGACTATTCCATGACGGCCTATTTGATCGTCCGCAACGGCAGCATTGAGGGCGTAACCTTATCTGATATTGCCCCGGATCACCCCCTGTTTTGGTATGAGCTGCCCGGTCTGTCGGAAGAAGAGAAGTGGCAGGCGGCGGCCCAGGTGGCCTATGCCGGGGCGGAAGAATGGATGCGGCTGTACCAGGGCTATATTGGCGGCACTGGGGAGTGCGCCTTTACCCGGGAGGAGCTGGCCCAGGCGGGCTATCAGGCCCAGACCCTGCCCGAACAGTGGAAGCAGGTACAGGGCGGAGGATATCCCCAGAACCGGAACGAGCTGCTGGGAGCCTTCCAGTTCTACTTCTCCGACGCCTTGGCCCAGCGTATGGTGGATGAAATGCTCTCCGGACCCGACGCCCCCTTCCTGTTCTATGAGGGAGCGCTCTACTTCCGGGACGATGTGCCCTGTGGGGAGAAGATAGACGGGATGGGTGTTGCCTGGAGCTGGAGCACCTTTACCATCACCGGCCATGTGGAGGACGTAGGCGTCGATGGAATCGACTTCACCCTTTCGGACAATGACGCGGCCAGCGGCGTGGAAGCGGGAGAAACCTGGTCCTTCCGTCTCATTCTGGAAGAGGATTACACCATCCGGTTCCATCGCTGGTTTGATGTACAGTGAGAAGAATTTATGCGTGTGAGTGCAGCAGAAAAAGAATGGTTATATCAAACAATTAATACCATCTTAATTGATTTGCAGCTGTGATAAGTGTATAATACAAACAGCATCTCCCCATGTTGAGAAAGGAGACTTGTATGAAAAAACATCTTCGTCTGCTGCTGTGTACCGGGGTGACTGCCGCTCTGCTGGCGATGCCCGCCCTGGCTGCGGATACCGATTCGCTCCCCGCCAAGCAGGGGGACTTCTATGTGATGGTCAATGGGGAATACGTCACCTTCCCCGACGCGGTGCCCCAGATCCGGGAGAGCCGCTCCTGCCTGCCCTTTGTGGCCGTCTTTGACCAGCTGGGCTTCCCCGAGGAGAACATGACCTGGGATGCCTCTACCGGCACCGTCACTGCCGTCAAACCTGATGTGGTATACACCTCCTTTCAGGGGGATACCAAACAGGGCGATTTGACCGTCCAGCTGACCATTGGCTCCAATGACATTTCGTACTGGTATGAGGGAAATACCACGGCTGGCCCCCACGGGAATCAGGCCCAGGTGGTGGATCATATCCAGAGCGAAGTGGCCCCCTACATCTCTGACAGCCGCACCTACATCCCCTTCGGCTTGCTGGCCGATGCCCTGGGCTACAATGTAGGCTGGGATGCCCAGGTTGGGGCGGTCATCATCGATGACGTGGACGCCATCCTGGCCGCCAACACCGAGACCTATGAGCTGATGGATCAGTACCAGGAATACAACCGTACCTTCGTGGAGAAAAACCAGAAGGTCACCGGCAGCTATTCCATGGATCTGGCTGTGGAGCAGGGCGATCAGGAGACCAGCGGCAAGCTGGGCGTTACCGTGGACGGCAAGTATGACATGATCACCAGCGGAACCACTGCTTTCCAGTTTGACACCGATATGACCCTGGACGCCACTGCCGTATCCAACGGCGTGGATATGACCGGTATGCTGGTATCCGAGGATGGCACCCCCATCCTGCCCATGGAGCTGGGCTTCGCCATGCGGGGCGATATGGCCGACGGGACCTTCTACTTTAACCTGGACTCCGAGAAGCTGGCTGCGCTGACGGGCTGGGATACCGAGAGCTGGTATAAGCTGGATCTGGCGGCCCTCTTTGATGAGATGGCCGATCTGACCGGCATGAACTACGCTCAGCTGATGGAGCTGTCCAATGCCTCTCTGGAGGAGGACTTCTCCCAGCTGCTGCCCGACATGCTCAAGCAGATGCCTCTGACCAGCGTGCAGTTTACCACCACCGACTATCTGGCGCTGCTCAACACTATCTGCGGCGACAGCCACTTTGTCAAGTCCGGTTCCAGCTATAAGAACACCTTCCTCAATGAGGGCGGTATCACCGGTACCTTCACCCTCTACACCAGCGGTGACAAGGTGAACGGCTATGCCATGGAGCTGAAGGCCGATCCCGCTGTGGTGGGCGCCGAAATGACCATGTTCATTGCCATGAAGGGCTCCAAGATGGAGATGGCCATGAATGTGGCGGCCTCTCAGGGTGAGGGCCAGGAGGGCAGCGGTACCCTCTATCAGATGGACCTGACTTTGGACCTGGCTATGGACGGAACCTATCAGTCCACCAGCGCCAAGCCTGCCACAGAGCCCCCCGCCGGGGCCACCGTGGTGGATCTGATGGATGTGATGGGCGGCGCTCTGCCTGAGACCCTTCCCGCGGCCTGAGTGTCCGGAATGAAAATCTCATAATCAAAAAGAAATTGGCCAGTCCAAACGGACTGGCCAATCTTTTTTATGCCGCTTAAATGCGGATGGCTTTTTACATGGAAATTAGCTGGACCTGGTCGCCGTCAGCGGTGGCTTTCAGCTGGGTGACGGGGTGCTGCCAGCTCTCGATGATGCGCTGGGCAATCACGTCCTCCAGCTCCTTCTGGATGCACCGGCGCAGGTTCCGGGCGCCGTAGGCGGCGGAGTAGGACTTTTTCACCAGGTAACTGAGCAGGCTGTCATCCCAGGTGAGAGTGATGTGCTTTTCGGCCAGGGAGTCCTTCAATTCATTCAGCATCAGGGCGGCGATGTCCTTGAAGTTGTCCTCGGTAAGCTGGTGGAAGTAGACGATCTCGTCCACCCGGTTGATAAACTCGGGCCGAAGGAAGTCCTGGAGGGCCTTCATAGCCCGGTCCTTGCCCTGCTCCTCGGCGGTGCGGTCAAAGCCCACACTACCCACCTTGGAGTTGCTGCCCGCGTTGGAGGTCATGACGATGACGGTGTTCTCAAAGTTTACCTTGCGGCCGTGGGCGTCGGTGATGTGGCCGTCGTCCAGGATCTGCAGGAGGATGTTCAGAACATCCGGGTGGGCCTTCTCGATCTCATCAAAAAGGACCACAGAGTAGGGTTTCCGGCGGATCTTCTCGGTGAGCTGGCCTGCCTCATCGTAGCCCACATAGCCCGGGGGAGAGCCGATGATGCGGGAGACGGCGTACTTCTCCATAAACTCGGACATGTCCAGGCGGATGAGGGACTCGGGGGCGTGGAACAGGTCCTGAGCCAGCTGCTTGACCAGCTCAGTCTTACCCACGCCGGTGGAGCCCACAAAGATGAAGGATACCGGCTTGTGCTTGGGGCTGATGCCCACACGGCCACGGCGGATGGCGGCAGCCACTGCCTTTACTGCCTCGTCCTGGCCGATGATGTGCTGTTTCAGGCGCTCCTCCAGCTTGGAGAGCTGCTCGTACTCCTGCTCCCGGATCTGGCTGGCGGGGATGTTGGTCCACAGCTCGATCACATTGGCCAGGTGCTCTACACTCAGAGCGGGCACCGACTGGGCCTCCAGCTCGTTCTGCTCGGCCTCCAGGCGCAGCTCCTGGCTGCGGATGTTGGCCAGACGGGCATAGGCCTCCTCGGTGTCGGCGGCCATCATGACCTCCTTCTCCTTGTTCAGGTCGGCCAGCTCCTTGGTGATGGCGGCCTTACGGGCCAGAGTGGTGTTTTTCAGGTTGACGTTGGAACAGGCCTCATCAATGAGATCGATGGCCTTGTCGGGAAGATAGCGGTCGGTGATGTACCGCTCGCTCATGGTCACCGCCAGACGGCACATCTCCGGGGAGATGGACACCTGATGGTAGGCCTCATAGTAGGGGGCAATGCCCTCAATGATCTTGACGCTCTCCTCGATAGAGGGCTCCTCCACGATGACGGGCTGGAAGCGGCGCTCCAGAGCGGTGTCCTTTTCAATGTGCTTGCGGTACTCGTTGAGGGTAGTGGCGCCGATGACCTGGAGCTCGCCCCGGGAGAGGGCGGGTTTCAGGATATTGGCGGCGTTCATGCTGCCCTCGGCGTCGCCCGCGCCCACAATGTTGTGGACCTCGTCAATGACCAGGATGATGTTGCCCAGCTTGCGGATCTCCTCGATGAGGCCCTTCATGCGGCTCTCAAACTGGCCGCGGAACTGGGTGCCCGCCACCAGGGCAGTGAGGTCCAGAAGGTAGACCTCCTTGTCCAGCAGCTTATAGGGTACCTGGCCCTTGGCGATCTTCATGGCCAGACCCTCTGCAATGGCGGTCTTGCCCACGCCGGGCTCGCCGATAAGGCAGGGGTTGTTCTTCTGGCGGCGGTTGAGGATCTGAATGACACGCTCCAGCTCCCGGTCCCGGCCGATCAGTTTGTCCAGCTTGCCCTCCTGGGCCTTTTTGGTCAGAGAGATGCAGTAGTTCTCCAAAAACTTCCGCTTAGGCGGCCGCTCCCCCTTGGGGTTGGGGGCGGATTTCTCGCTGCGGGGGGGCTGCTCCCCAGCGGCAGGGGCGTTGCCGTTGCCGCCAAAGAGCTGGTTGAGGAAGGGGAAGGTGGCGGTGCGGCCGTCGTCCTCCCCGTCGCTGTCTCCGTCGGGTTGGGGCATCAGGCCCTCCATGCCCTCGGCGCCGCCGAAGGCAGACATCATCTCATTGGTGAGGTTATCAAGCTCCTCGTCGCTGATGCCCATCTTCTTCATCATGTCGTCGATGGGCTTAATGCCAAGCTCCCGGGCACATTTCAGGCACAGACCCTCATTTTTGGTCTGTCCGCCCTCCAGCTTGGTAATAAAAATAACCGCTACGTTTTTCTTGCAGCGGCTGCATAAAGTAGGCTGCATATATTGGGCTCCTTTCCGGAGTGAATGTGTTACGCTCCAGGTTACGGGGTATCATACACCACAATTATGAACTGGTCGTGAATTATAGAAAGCTGGCCATCAGAGCGAAGGGATTGGTGGTGCAGAAGAAGTGAAGAAGCATAGTGCCGTCCACCGCCTCCTGGGGAATCATGCTGCGCAGCAGCCAGCAGGCGATAAACAGCAAGGCAGCGCCCTTAATGAGTCCCATGCCCGCGCCTGCCCAGTGGTTGAGGGTGGACAGTACCGGCAGCTTGAAGGCCAGATTCAGGGCGTGGCTCAGGAAGTGCCAGGCCACCAGCACCAGGACAAAGCAGATCACAAACAGCACGCCCCGGGCAATTTGCAGGGCGATGTACCCGGCGATGGATTCCACCACGTTGGTGGTCACCGCCAGCACCCCCTGGCTCACTGCGCTGTGGATGGCGTCGGAGAAGTACTGTACCAGAGCGGAGTCGCCCACCAGCTCCAGAATCTGCTCCAGGGAGAAGTCCTCACCCAGTCCGTCCAGGCCGGGGTCCTCCTGGGAGGAGGTGCTCCCCTCGGGCAGGGTCACCCCCTGCTCCTGAAGGCTATTCTCCAGGGCGGAGTTGATGTTGAGCTCAATGGCGGGGCGGACCATCTGGCTGACTGGCTCGGCCAGGGCGTCGGAGAGAATCGAGGCTCCGATAAAGGCCACGAACACGGCCAGAAAGCCGCACAGAGTGAGGACGAAGCCCTTGCGATAGCCCTGAAACAGGGTGAGGGCCAGGACGACGGCAAGGATCACATCAAAGAATAGATAGCTCATGGGAATCTCCTTTTGCCCCCACGCGGGGGCGGGTCTTAGTTGGGCAGGTACAGCCAGGCCTGTTGGGCGTTGGCCAGCACGGCGGCCCCGGAGGAGGACAGCGCCGTATACCGGGCGTTTTGTGTGTGCTCCAAAGTACTATATGGAGTCAAATCAGAGGTGTAAATGGTGAGGGTATCGCCGGTGAGCAGGGAGAAGTACCGCCCCGCTGCGTCAAAGGAGAGCACGGAGGAGGTGAGCGTCTGGGTGGCGATGACCTCGCCGTTGGAGTCCACCGTGACCACCTCATTGGCTGAGCCCGCCCGGTAGCGGCCCAGCAACAGCACGGCAAAGCCGTCGCCGCCCAGATCGCAGCCCTTCAGGTAGCTGCGGCCCAGGGAATAGGTGGCGGTCTCCTTGCCGTTGGGAGAGACGATGGCGATCTCATCCTCGCCGGTCACCCACAACGCGCCGCTCTCGTAGTCCAGGTCCAGGGGGACCAGGTTGCCCAGAGAGACGGTGGCATAGGGCTCCTTTTCATCCACATGGTAGAAGCGGACCTGGCTCTCATAGGAGCCATTGGACTGCCCCAGAGTGAGGACGGCTACCGTCTTGCTGTCCGGGGAGAGGACGGCGTCCATAATAAAGGTGCTGGAGAGGTTAATTTGGATGACCGATTTGTCAAAGGTGTTGTTGTATACGGTGACGCTGCCCTTGTAGCCGCTCTGCTGGGCGGTGACGGCCAGCCAGCCCGCCTCATTGACCCGGGCGGAGAGCAGGCTGTTTCCCTCGTCCAGGGTGAGGTGAAAGACCTCCTGGGCGTTGCGGAAGACGAACAGGTTCTGCCCGCCCACGTCGTAGGCCACACCGGTGGCTCCGGCGGCGGAGAGGGTGGGGTGCTCCAGGGTGAGTACCTCCTCCACGTAGGTGCTGCCGGAGAAGGAGTAGTAGCGCACGCCGGAGGAGGAGGAGAGCAGGATGCCGTCCTCCAGATAGGCAAAGGAGGCCTGGTCTCCTCCCGCGTGGGAGAAGGGGGCGGCCTCACCGGTGTCGCTGGTTTTCAGGTCCCGGTATTCAAACCAGCGCTTCAAAGCGTCCAGGTTGAATTTGTCCCGATTGGCCACCAGAAATACCGCCCCGATGAGCAGGGCGGCGGTAACCAAAAGGGCCAGCACACGAACCAAGATATTCGGCTTTTTGGGTTTCGATTCCATCTCGCTCATAGAAAACCCTTTCCTGTTGGGGTGGGGACGGGACGGCGGTTACAGCACGTCCTCGTCGTACCACAGCTTTGTCATGTACAGTCCTCCGGGGGGCACGGTGGGCCCGGCCAGCGTGCGGTTGCCCGACTCCAGAATGGCCGGGATATCCTGGGGGGACAGCTTCCCCTCGGCAGCATAGACGATGGTGCCCGTCATGGCCCGGACCATGTTGTAGAGAAATCCGTTGGCGCACACCTTGCACTCGATGAGTTGGTCGTGCCGCGTCACGTCAAAGTAGTATACCGTGCGCACGGTGGTTTTGGTCTCAGTGCCCACCGACCGCACCGCCCGGAAGTCGTGGGTGCCCACAAACTGGTCGGCCGCCTGCTGCATGATCTTCTCATCCAGGTGCTTGGGGTAAAACCAGGCCCGGTCCACATAGAAGGGGTTGCCCAGGCGGGAGTTATAGATGCGGTAGGTGTACTCCTTGCGGTGGCAGGAGCCGATGGCGTTAAACTCCATGGGCACTTCCGTGGCCTTCACCACCACGATATCCCGGGGCAGGCGGGTATTTACCGCCAGGGGGATGCGGTCGCAGGGAATGGTGGAGGTGGTGCGGAAGTTGGCGATATATACCTCGGCATGGACCCCGGCGTCGGTGCGGCCCGCGCCGGTGCACTTCACCGGGTGGCACACCACGGTGGACAGGGCCTTTTCCAGGGTTTCCGCCACCGAAATGGCGTTTTTCTGCACCTGCCAGCCGTGGTAGGCGGTGCCGTTGTACATCAGTTTTAAGGCAATGTTGCGTTCCATTTCATCACCGTTGGGGAAAGTTTTTGTTTTAGGGGAAGGTTTCGCCTGCGGGCGAGTGACTTTCTGAGCGATCAGAAAGTCACTAAAGAATCACCGGGGGACGCCTTCGATGAACACCTGGCTTGCGCCGGTGTTCATAGGCGGCTTTCCCCCGGACCTCCATCTACGGGAGTGCACGAGGAAGGTCCGGCAGTCCAATCCGGCGCGGGCAGAACATCGACACAGCTCGAACCGCCGCCCGCTGCCGCTCTGCAGTTGTAACTATTAAGATTTATGTTCTCTTTGCTGAAAGCGCCTGGTCTGCGCCACGGCGTGGTGCGGCGGAATTCGGCCCAGCAGGGCCCGGGCGCGCCTGATATCAGTGTATGGCTGGTCCGAGTGTACGGCATTGGGTCATTTACAGACCAAACATGCGGCCCAGCACACCCACCAGCACGGTGAGCACCACAAACAGAACCAGCACAAAGTAGTCCCGGCCCACATAGTGGAGCTGGCGCAGACGGGTGCGGCCCTCGCCGCCGTGGTAGCAGCGGCACTCCATGGCCACCGCCAGCTCGTCGGCCCGGCGGAAGGCGGAGATGAACAGGGGCACCAGCAGGGGAATGAGGGCCTTGGCCCGCTGGATGAGGTTGCCGCTCTCAAAGTCGGCACCCCGGGCCCGCTGGGCGGACATGATCTTGTCGGTCTCCTCAATGAGGGTGGGGATAAAGCGCAGGGCGATGGACATGATCATGGCCAGCTCGTGCACCGGCACTTTGATCTTCTTCAGCGGCCCCAGCAGATTCTCCAGGGCGTCGGTGAGGAGAATGGGGGAGGTGGTGTAGGTGAGCAGGAAGGTGCCCGCAATAAGCATCAGAATGCGCACCACCATGAACAGGGCGTTGAACACACCCTCCAGGGTAATAGTGAAAATCCAAAGTTTGGCCAGCACATGCTCGCCCGGGGTATAAAACAGGTTCAAAATGGCGGTGAAGATGACAATAAACACCACCGGTTTCAGACCCCGGACAATGGACTTGAGGGGCACCTTGGAGATGGTGATGGACACCGCCAGCAGAACAAACAGGATGCCGTAGGTGACAAAGCTCTTGGCCAGAAACAGGGCCACGATATACAGCACCACCGCCAGCAGCTTGGTGCGGGGGTCCAGCTTGTGGACAAAGGAGTGGCCGGGGAAGTACTGGCCCAGGGTAATATCTTTCAGTGCCATTTACTTCACCGCCTTTCCAAGCTTGGACAGGATGGCCTGCTTGGCCTGCTCAATGGTGTACACCGACGGGTCGATGTCCACGCCCATCTGACGCAGGCGGTGGAACACCCGGGTCATCTGGGGCACGCCCAGACCCATGGCCTCCAGCTCATCCCCGTGGGTAAAGACCTCCCGGGGGGTGCCGTGGAAGGGGATCTTTCCGTCGTTGACCACCACCAGGCGGTCCACCGACCGGGCCACCTCCTCCATGGAGTGGGACACCAGGATGATGGTGGCGTTCTGGGCTTTGTGGTAGTCCCGGATGTTGCCCAGGATGGACTCCACGCCCACCGGGTCCAGCCCGGCGGTGGGCTCGTCCAGAATGAGCACTTTGGGCTCCATGGCGATGACACCCGCAATGGCGACCCGGCGCTTCTGGCCGCCGGAGAGCTCAAAGGGGGACTTGTCCAGCTGGTCGTCCCGCAGGCCCACAAAGTAGGCCGCAGACCGCACCCGCCGGTCGATTTCCTTCTCGTCCAGCCCCATGTTCTTGGGACCGAAGGCGATGTCCTTATAGACGGTCTCCTCAAAGAGCTGGTACTCCGGATACTGGAACACCAGGCCCACCTGGAACCGGGTCATCCGGGTGCGCTTGGGGTCTGCCCAGATGTCCTCTCCCTGGAAGAGCACCTGGCCGGAGGTAGGCTTGAGCAGGCCGTTGAGGTGCTGAATGAGGGTGGATTTGCCCGAGCCGGTGTGCCCGATGATGCCCAGGTACTCCCCCTTGTAGGCGGAAAAGTCCACATCCAGCAGGGCGGAGCGCTCAAAGGGCGTGCCCGCCGAGTAGGTGTGGGTAAGGTGTTTTGTTTCGATGATCGCTTCCATTGCGTTACCATCCTTATGGCGAAGTGGTGCATGTCCCAAGGGGATCACGCCCGAATATATCACAGTTACGGCAGCTTATCGGCCTGCTTTTCCAGCTTATCCAGCTGGACCTGGAGATAGTAGGTCTGCATCTCCAGCCGTTTGACCCGCTGCTTGAGAGAGACCAGACACACGGCCACCCACGCGGCGGCCAGGGCGATCAGCCCCCACAGCACGGTGGGCAAGCTGTCGTCGAACATGACCGGCAGCAGCTTGGGGACAAAAAAGACGACTAAAAACGTGGCGATGCCCGCAAAGACCCGGGCGCTTCGTTCTGAGTTGTTCATAGCAGAGGCTCCCTTCTGTGTCAGGTTTTTTATTGTCAGGTTTTCAGCAGCTGATAGAGGGCCTGGGCGCACTCTTCGTCGCTCAGGGCGTCCAGGGGCAGATCCAGCCCCTGCTGGCGCAGCTCCCAGAGAAGCTCCGTGGTGTCGGGGACGGTGAGGCCTACGGCTTTTAGCCCCTCCACGTCCTGGAAGACCTCCTTGGGGGCGCCGTCGGCAATGACCTTGCCCTTGGCCATGACCACCAGGCGGTCGGCCTGGGCGGCCTCGTCCATGTGGTGGGTGATGAGGACCACGGTGACCCCCCGCTCCCGGTTCAGGGTCTTAATGGTGCGCAGCACATCGGCGCGGCCGATGGGGTCCAGCATAGCGGTGGGCTCGTCCAGCACGATGCACCGGGGCTGCATGGCGATGACGCCCGCGATGGCGATGCGCTGCTTCTGGCCGCCGGAGAGAAGGTGGGGAGCGTGCTCCCGGTACTCATACATTCCCACGGCTTTCAGGGCGTCATCCACCCGGCGGCGGATCTCGTCGGAGGGGACCCCCAGGTTTTCCGGGGCAAAGGCCACGTCCTCCTCCACCACGTTGGCCACGATCTGGTTGTCCGGGTTCTGGAACACCATGCCCACGGTGCGCCGGATGTCCAGCAGCAGCTGGTCCTCGGTGGTGTCCATGCCGCTGACGTACACCTTGCCCCCGGTGGGCAGGAGGATGGCGTTCATGTGCTTGGCCAGGGTGGACTTGCCGCTGCCGTTGTGGCCCAGCACCGCCACAAAGGAGCCCTCTTCAATGTCCAGGCTGACGCCCCCCAGCACGATGGGGGCCACCCCCTCGGCGGTGACGTAGGAGAAGCGCACGTCCTGGGCGGAAATAATGGGTTCGCTCATAATAGCAATACCTCACTTAGAGATCAAGAAATCAAAGGCTTACTTGCTCCAGCGGCCGGTGGCGCCGCAGGGCAGCACCAGGCCGGTCTGGCTGACCGGCAGGCCCAGCTCGTCGCTGACGGTATGGCCGCCGAACTTTTTGGAGACCACGGTTTCCAGGATGTAGGTGACCACGCTGGGGGCCAGGCCGGTGGTGTAGGAGTTGAGAATGATAAACAGGGGATCGTCGGAGAGCACCCCGCTCACCAGCTCCACAAAGGGGTAGAGGTTCTCCTCCAGCTTCCAAACCTCGCCGGTGGGACCCCGGCCATAGGAGGGAGGGTCCATGATGATGGCGTCGTACTTCCGGCCCCGACGGATCTCCCGCTCCACAAACTTGCCGCAGTCGTCCACGATCCAGCGGATGGGGGCGTCCTCCAGCCCGGAGCTCTTGGCGTTCTCCCGGGCCCACTGGACCATGCCCTTTGCCGCGTCCACGTGGCACACCTTGGCCCCCGCCGCCGCGCAGGCCACCGTGGCTCCGCCGGTGTAGGCAAACAGGTTCAGCACGCTGATGGGACGGCCCGCATTCTGGATCTGCTCCCGGGCCCAGTCCCAGTTGGCCGCCTGCTCAGGGAACAGGCCGGTGTGCTTAAAGTTCATGGGCTTTATATTAAAGGTAAGATCCCGGTAGGACACGGTCCAGCGCTGGGGCATGGACTTGTTCTGCCACTGGCCGCCTCCGGTGGAGGAGCGGGCATACCGCCCGGCATTTACCTTCCAGCCCCGGTGGGTGCGGGGAGTGTTCCAGATGGCCTGAGGATCGGGCCGCACCAGCAGCTGATCCCCCCAGCGCTCCAGCTTTTCGCCGCGCCCGCAGTCAATGAGTTCATAGTCCTTCCATTGGTCGGAAACCCACATAAAGTTACCCCTCTCGTCTCATTTAAAACTAATATAGTATACCATCCCGAATTTAGGCCGTCAATGAAAAGCAACGGTCAAATCCACAGAAAGAATTGTAATTTGACTGGGAGTGTGATAGAATAACACGGAAACTGACAAAACGCCCCGGATTTTCGGGGCAGAGACGAGGTGCCCCATGGATCATCCCTTCCGCAATGCCGCTCTGGGCGGATTTAACCGCCAGGACGTGCTGGATTATTTGGAAAAGACCGCTGCGGAGAATACGCAGAAGCAGCAGGAGCTGGAAAAGCAGCTGGAGCAGCAGAACCAGGAGCTGGAGCAGCTGCGCCGCCGTTCCGGTGAGCTGGAGGAGCGGGAGGCCATCTTTGGCCGGGATCGGGACAGCCTGACCCGGGAGCTGGAGCAGGCCAAAGCGGCGCTTCAGGAGAGCCAGGAGCGGGAGAAGGCCCAGGGGGCTGAGCTCAATCAGCTGCGCCAGGAGCGGGACCGCCTGCGTGCACGGGTGGCGGCCCTGGAGCCCGACGCTGCCGCTTACGCGGCGGTGAAGGACCGCACGGCAGGGATGGAGCTGCAGGCCCACTGCCGGGCCCACGCGGTGCAGGAGCAGGCCGACCAGCAGGCCCGCCAGGTCCGCCGCCAGATGGAGCAGTGGCTGCGCCAGGTGCAGCAGGAGTATGAGCAGCTGCGCAGCCAGGTGGAGTCCACCGTCTCCCACGCCGCCGACGAGCTGGGCAAGGCGGGCAAATGCCTGGACCAGATCAACCAGCTGCTGGGTGAGCAGGAGGTAAGCCTGGAGACGGTTGCCCAGGAGTATCTGGACAGCGATCCGGACAAAGTACCTGCCCCGGTGCCCCTGAAAGAAGAATAATGGCTAAAAATTGTGCATAAGAGACAACGCAATTAAGGATAATTTAAGGGTTTCTGTACGAAAGCACCATTGACGAACGCCTAGCGTTGTCATACAATAAGACAAATGATAGACAATGATTTATCCCAATGAAGTGCGAAAGGAGTGCGTGATCATGAGCATGCAGTGTTGTGCGTCTCGATCTCAGTGCATGTCCCACGCTGCTCCCCAGCGTGAGGCTGGTTTCTTTGCGCGCTTTTTCCAGAATTACGCCATGATGGACACCATTCTGTTGGTGTCCATTTTTGTTTTGCTGGCGGTATCTGTACTTCTCAGCACTCGAATTATTCTGGCCGTCCTGCTGGCGGTTCTGGTTATTCTGGTCGTAATGGTTCAACGAACGCAGCTTTCTCCACCATCAGGTGGGGTGTAACGGGTTAAAAAGCGGCTGCGTTCCCAGGAACGAAGCCGCTTTTTATATATCATACGCAATGTAAAATCCAATTGTAAGGAGAGATTGTTATGAGAAAGTTTCTTGCCTTTACCATGGCAGCAGCTCTGACTCTGTCTCTGGCTGCCTGCGGCAGCTCCGGCGGCAGTTCCGGCAGCGGCTCCAACGCGGACAACAGCTCCAGCGGCGGCTCCACCAGCGGCACCGCCTTCAAGCTGGGCGGCACCGGCCCCCTGACCGGCGACGCCTCCATCTACGGCCTGGCTGCCCAGCGGGGCGCTCAGATCGCCGTGGAGGAGATCAACGCCGAGGGTGGCGCCATCCAGTTTGAGCTGAAGTACGAGGACGACGTCAACGATCCTGAGAAGGCAGTCAACGCCTACAACGCTCTGAAGGAGTGGGGCATGCAGATCTCCCTGGGTTCCGTCACCACCCAGCCCGGCATCGCCACCTCCAGCTACAACTTTGCCGACAGCATCTTTGCTCTCACCCCCTCCGCTTCCTCCCCTGACGTGATTTCCGGCAAGGACAACGTCTATCAGATGTGCTTCTCCGACCCCAACCAGGGCACCGCTTCCGCCAAGTACATCTCTGAGCAGAAGCTGGGCGAGAAGGTCTTCATCATCTGGAAGAGCGACGACAACTACTCCACCGGCATCAAGGATAAGTTTGTGGCTGAGGCTAAGGATCTGGGCCTGAATGTAGTGGGCAATGCCACCTTCACCACGGACAGCAAGAACGACTTTACCGTGCAGCTGACCCAGGCCAAGCAGGCCGGGGCCGACCTGCTGTTCCTGCCCATCTACTATGATGCTGCCTCCTTGATCCTGACCCAGGCCAACGCCATGGGCTATGAGCCCAAGTTCTTCGGCGTGGACGGCATGGACGGCATCCTGACCCAGGCTAACTTCGACACCTCCCTGGCCGAGGGCGTCATGCTGCTGACCCCCTTCAACGCTGACGACGAGGACGAGGCCACCCAGCACTTTGTCAAGGCCTACCAGGACAAGTACGGCGAGACCCCCATCCAGTTTGCCGCTGACGCCTATGACTGCGTCTACGCCTACAAGCAGGCTCTGGAGACCGCCGGCTGCACCCCCGACATGAGCGCTTCCGAGCTCAATGAGAAGCTGAAGGCCACCTTCCCCACCATCACCTTCACCGGCCTGACCGGCGACGGCGCGGGCATCACCTGGGACTCCACCGGTGCGGTGTCCAAGAGCCCCAAGGGCATGGTCATCAAGGACGGCGCTTACGTGGGCATGGACTAAGCCCAGTCAAAAAGTAAAGCGACTCCCCAGGGGGCTGCCGTGCAGCCCCCTGGGATACCCATTTTCTGAAGTGAGAAGGGGACGTATGGGAAAGGGGCCGGATGGCCCGGCAATTTTCCCATGCGCCCAAAAAGAGAGAAAAGGTGAGTGAATTATGGATTTCTTGACCCTGTTGGATTATCTGATCCGAGGGCTGAGTCTGGGCAGCATCTATGCCATCATCGCCCTGGGTTACACCATGGTGTATGGCATTGCCAAAATGCTCAACTTTGCCCACGGAGATGTGATCATGGTAGGCGCCTACGCCTGCTTCTTCACGGTGACCGGCATGCAGCCTATGTTTGAGCCGGGCAGCGTGGCCGCCATGGTGGTCCCCGCCCTGGCCGGTGTGCTGCTGTCCATGGTGGTGTGTACTGTGCTGGGCGTGGTCATTGAAGGCCTTGCCTACAAGCCCCTGCGCCAGGCCCCGTCTCTGGCGGTGCTGATTACCGCCATCGGCGTGAGCTACTTTTTGCAGAACGCCGCCCTGCTTCTGTGGTCCTCCAGCCCCAAGATCTTTTCCCCCATTGTGGGCAGCGGCCAGCTTCAGGTGGGTCCCCTGACCATCTCCCACGTGACCCTGGTGACCATCGTAGCCTGCGTGGTCATTATGCTGTGCCTGACCCTGTTTACCGGCAAGACCAAGATGGGCAAGGCCATGCGAGCGGTGTCTGAGGACAAGGGCGCGGCCCAGCTCATGGGCATCAACGTCAACCGCACCATTTCCATGACCTTTGCCATCGGCTCCGCTCTGGCGGCCATCGCCGGTGTGCTGCTGTGCTCCGCCTACCCTACCCTGACCCCCACCACCGGCTCCATGCCTGGTATCAAGGCCTTCACCGCGGCCGTCTTCGGCGGCATCGGCTCCATCCCCGGCGCTCTGCTGGGCGGCCTGCTGCTGGGCATCATCGAGATCTTTGCCAGCGCCTATATCTCCACCCAGCTGTCCACCGCCGTGGTGTTCGGCGTGCTGATCGTGGTGCTGCTGGTCAAGCCCGCCGGTCTGCTGGGCAAGACCATGCGCGAGAAAGTGTGAGGTGGTAGGAATGATTCGACTTGCGAATATGAACAAGACCACCCGGTCCAGCTTATTTACCTATACTCTGGTTGTTGTGGCCTTTGTGGTCATCCAGCTGCTGCGTACCTTTAAGGACGGCGGCATCGGCTCGGTGTTGGAGGGCCAGCTTATCCCCATCTGCGCCTACGTCACCATGGCTCTTGCCTTGAACCTGGTGGTTGGCGTATCCGGAGAGCTGAGCCTGGGCCACGCCGGCTTTATGAGCATCGGCGCCTTTTTGGGCTGTTCCGCCGCCAGCGCCCTGGCCGGTGTGATTCCCTCCGCTCCGGTGCGTCTGGCTGTGGCCATGGTGGTGGGTGCCATTCTGGCCGGTTTCTTCGGTTTCCTCATCGGCATCCCCGTGCTGCGCCTCAACGGCGACTACCTGGCTATCGTTACTCTGGCCTTCGGTGAGATCATCAAGAGTCTGCTGACCAATGTGTACCTGGGCGTGGATAAGGACGGCTTCCAGTTCAGCTTCCTCAGCGATAAGAATACCCTGGGCGAGGGCGGGATCCAGCTCATCAAGGGCCCCATGGGCGTGATGAATACCCTGCGGATCTCCACCTTTGTAGCGGGCTTTGTGCTGGTGATGATCACCCTGATCGTTATTTTCAATCTGGTCAACAGCCGTACCGGCCGCGCCATCATGGCCGCCCGGGACAACCGTATCGCCGCCGAGAGCGTGGGCATCAGCGTGACTAAGTACAAGATGATCGCCTTTGTTACCTCCGCTGCCCTGGCGGGAGCTGCCGGCACCCTGTACGGATGCAGTCAGGTCACCTTTACCGCCACCAAGTTCGACTTCAACACCTCCATTCTGATCCTGGTGTTTGTGGTGCTGGGCGGCCTGGGCAACATGTGGGGCTCGGTGATCGCCGCCGCTGCTCTGACCATCCTGCCTGAGGCCCTGCGTCAGTTTGCCGACTACCGGATGCTGGTGTACGCCATCGTCCTCATTCTGGTCATGCTGGCCACCAATAATCCCAGCATTCAGGGCTTCTTTGCCCGGCTGCGCAGCCGCGCGGCGGAGAAGAAAGGAGGGGCACAATGAGCCGAATTCCCAAAGAGCCGGTGAAGCTTGTGGAGGTGCCCAGCACCAACAAGATTCCCGAGCGTGATATTGATAAAAGCCCCATTCTGGAGTGCCGCCACCTGGGCATCGACTTTGGCGGTCTGTCCGCAGTAAAGGACTTCAACATGGCCATCGGCCGCACCGAGATCGCCGGTCTCATCGGCCCCAACGGCGCGGGCAAGACCACCGTCTTCAACCTGCTCACCAAGGTGTACCAGCCCACCCGGGGCACCATCCTGGTGGACGGCGTGGACACCCACAATATGAATACCGTCCAGGTGAACAAGGCGGGCATCGCCCGTACCTTCCAGAACATCCGCCTGTTTGATAACCTGACCGTGGAGGACAACGTAAAGCTGGGCCTTCATAACCACATTAAGTACGGCATGTTCAGCGGCATCTTCCGTCTGCCCAACTACTGGAAAGAGGAGAAGGTGGCCCACGACCGGGCTATGGAGCTGCTGTCCATCTTTGATATGGGATATCTGGCCAAGTACAAGGCGGGCTCCCTGCCCTACGGCGCCCAGCGCCGCCTGGAGATCGTCCGTGCCCTGGCCACCAACCCCAGCCTGCTGCTGCTGGACGAGCCCGCCGCCGGCATGAACCCCTCCGAGACGGCGGAGCTGATGGAAAACATCGTAAAGATCCGGGACACTTTCGGCATTGCTATCCTGCTCATCGAGCATGACATGAACCTGGTCATGGGCATCTGCGAGGGCATCGCGGTGCTCAACTTCGGCCAGATCATCGCCAAGGGTACTCCCGACGAGATCAAGAACGACCCGGTGGTCATTGAGGCCTACCTGGGCAAGCAGAAGGAGGCGTGATCCATGGATACAATTTTGAAGGTGGAAGGGATCAACGTCTACTACGGCGCCATCCACGCCATCAAGGACATCTCCTTTGAGGTAAACCGGGGCGAGATCGTCACACTCATCGGCGCCAACGGCGCGGGCAAGACCACCACCCTGCAGACTATTTCCGGTCTGCTGCGCTCCCGCACGGGCAGCATCACCTTCCAGGGCCAGAACATTTCCAACGTCCGGGCGGACAAGCTGGTGGCCCAGGGCCTGGCTCAGGTCCCCGAGGGACGGCGTGTTTTCCTGCAGATGTCGGTGCAGGAGAATCTGGAGATGGGGGCCTACACCCAGTCTCCCGCCGGGGTGCCCAAGGACCTGGAGATGGTCTTTGAGCTCTTCCCCCGTCTGAAGGAGCGGCGCAACCAGGTGGCGGGCACTCTGTCCGGCGGCGAGCAGCAGATGCTGGCCATGGGCCGTGCCCTCATGTCCCACCCCCAGCTGCTGATGCTGGACGAGCCCTCCATGGGCCTGGCTCCCCTGCTGGTGGAGCAGATCTTTGAGATCATCCAAAACCTGAACAAGCAGGGGTCCACCATCCTGCTGGTTGAGCAGAATGCCCAGATGGCTCTGTCCGTAGCCCACCGGGGCTACGTACTGGAGACGGGCAAGATCGTCACCACCGGCACCGGCGAGGAGCTCATCCGCAGCCCCGAGATCAAAAAAGCTTACCTGGGCGGCTAAGCCCAGCAGCGCGTCAAAAAGAGGGAAAATGCCCTCTTTTTGGCGCGTTTTTTCATTGTAATTTTGGCCTTGGACGTGTACACTAAAGAAAAAACAAAGGGGGCGTTTTTATGCTGGAGGAGTGGAAATTCAGCCAGAAAAAATGGGACGAGGCGGAGTGCAAGGCCCGCCTGAAGACCCGGCGGCTGGATCTGGCGGGCTTGCAGCAGCCCATCAAGGCCGCAGGCCTGCCGGTGATCGTGCTCATTGAAGGGTGGGGAGCCTCCGGCAAGGGCAGTATGATCCGCTCCCTCATCCGGGAGCTGGACCCCCGGGGGTTCCTGGTGCGCAGCGTGACCATGCCCACCCAGGAGGAGCGGCGCTGGCCCTTTCTCAAGCGCCACTTTGAGGCCATTCCCGAGCAGGGAAAGATCCTGTTTTTGGACTCCGGATGGATGGACGAGACGGTGCGGGAGCGGCTGCGGGGCGACCTGTCCGACGGGGAGTACCAGCGGCGGCTGGAGAGCGTGCGCCTGTTTGAGCGGCAGCTGGCGGCGGGGGGATACCTGCTGGTGAAGCTGTTTTTGCACATTGAGCAGGATGCCCAGCGCAAGCGGCTGGAGAAGCTGGAAAAGCATAAGGACACCGCCTGGCGGGTGGGGGAGAACGACTGGCGGCAGAATAAAAACTACCGCCGTACCCAGGAGGCCTTTGACGACTTTATGGAGGCTACCCACACTGACTGGGCTCCCTGGAAGGTGATCGACAGCACCTCCGCGCCCTATGCGCAGGCGGCGGCAGCCGACTGGCTCTACCAGCAGATCACCGCCGCCCTGCGCTGCCCGCCCACGGCAGAGCCGCCGGTATACCGCTGGCCCTTGGTGGAAACGGAGCCCCTGGAGAAGATCAAGCTGGATAAGTCCCTGGACAAGGACAAGTACCAGCGGGAGCTGGAGGCGTGCCGGGAGAAGCTGGAGGACCTGCACAACCAGCTCTACCGCAAGAAAATCCCCGTGGTTATCGCCTACGAGGGCTGGGACGCCGCCGGCAAGGGAGGCAACATCAAGCGCCTGGCCTCCGCCCTGGACCCCCGGGGCTACGAGGTGGTGCCCATCGCCAGCCCCACACCGGACGAGAAGCACCGCCACTATCTCTGGCGCTTCTGGCGTAAACTGCCCAAGACGGGGCACATCGCCATCTTTGACCGCAGCTGGTACGGACGGGTGATGGTGGAACGGTTGGAGGGCTTCTGCACCCTGGAGGACTGGCAGCGGGCCTACGACGAGATCAACGAGTTTGAGCGGGAGCTCACCGATGCGGGGGCGGTGGTGCTGAAATTCTGGGTGCAGATCGACAAGGACACCCAGCTCCAGCGCTTCCAGGCCCGGGAGAACACCCCGGAGAAGCGCTGGAAGATCACCGATGAGGACTGGCGCAACCGGGAGAAGTGGGACGAGTATCAGGTGGCGGTCAACGAGATGCTCTCCTGCACCAACACGGAGAACGCACCCTGGTATATCCTGGAGTCGGTGGACAAGCGCTATGCCCGTATCAAGGCGCTGAAGATCGTGATCCGCGCCCTGGAGCAGGCCCTGGACTGAAAAACAAAAATTGCCGCCTTGATAGGCGGCAATTTTTATTCCCTCATCGCGGGACTTGCGCCGATAAGGCGGGCGCGGTATGATAAGAAAAAACAAGCGCCCTTTCCAAAGGGCGGGAAGGGAGCAAGGACATGATTCGATTTGAATGCGACTACGGGGAGGGGGCCCACCCTAAGATTTTGGAGGTCCTGGCCCAGACCAATCTGGAGCAGACGGCGGGCTATGGCATGGACCCCCACTGTGACCATGCCAGAGACCTGATCCGCCAGGCCTGCCAGGCCCCGGAGGCGGCGGTGGAGTTTCTGGTGGGGGGGACCCAGGCCAACGCCACCGTGATCGCCGCCATCCTGCGCCCCTACCAGGGGGCGCTGTGTGCTCAGACCGGGCACATCAACGTCCATGAGACGGGAGCCATCGAGGCCAGCGGCCACAAGGTGCTTCCTCTGCCCGCCAAGGAGGGGAAAATCACCGCCCAACAGATTCGTCAGGCCTGTGAGGCCCACTGGGGGGACGCCACCCATGAGCATATCGTCCAGCCCGGCATGGTCTACCTCTCCCAGCCTACTGAGGAGGGAACCCTCTACTCCCGCTCTGAGCTGGAGGACATCCGGGCAGTCTGCGACGACTACCACCTGCCCCTGTACATCGACGGGGCCCGGTGCGGCTACGGTTTGGGGGCAGAGGAAAACGATGTGACCCTGGCCGACCTGGCCCGGCTGGCCAATGTGTTTTACATTGGCGGCACTAAAGTAGGGGCCCTGTTTGGCGAGGCGGTGGTCATCCCCGACCCGGCCATCCAGAAGGACTTCCGGTACATGATCAAGCGCATGGGCGGCATGCTGGCTAAGGGACGGCTGCTGGGCATCCAGTTTGAGGTTCTGTTCCAGGATGGCCTCTATGAGCAGCTGGGCCGCCGCACCGTGGCTCTGGCCCAGAAGCTGGCGGCAGCTTTTGGGGAAAAGGGTATCCCCATGCTTCATAAATCCCCCACCAACCAGCAGTTCCCCATCCTGACCCAGGCTCAGCGGGACAAGCTGGGGGAGAAGTACGCCTTCTCCTTCTGGCAGCAGGTGGACGAGGACCGGGCGGCGGTGCGCTTCTGCACCAGCTGGGCCACCCGGGAGGAGGACGTGGACGAGCTGGTGGCGGACATCCAGAATCTATAATCAAAAAAGCCGGAGAGCATGCTGCTCTCCGGCTTTTTCATAAAAATTAGGGCAAATCTAACGTGGCGATGACTTCTTTCAGCTGTTGGGCGGAAGCAAGAAGGGCCTGGTGCTCCTTTTCGTCCAGGGGAATCTCCAGCACGGTCTCCACGCCGTTCTCGCCCACAATGGAGGGCACGCTCAGGCACAGGCCGTCCAGGCCGTACTGGCCCTCCAGCAGCACCGAGACAGGGAGCATGGCGTGCTCGTCCTTCATGACGCACTCGGCAATGCGGGAGACCGCCATGGCGATGCCGTAGTAGGTGGCACCCTTGCGCTGGATAATCTCGTAGGCGCTGTCCCGCACCTCGTGGTAGATCTTATCCCGCAGGGCGGCCTGGTCGGTGATGCCCCGCAGGGCGCAGAACTGCTCCAGATCCACGGTGGAGATGTTGGCGCTGCTCCACACCGCCAGCTCGCTGTCCCCGTGCTCGCCGATGATGGCGGCGTGGACGTTGCGGCTGTCCACCCCCAGCTCCTGGCTCAGGAGGTACTTGAGGCGGGCGGTGTCCAGCACGGTGCCCGAGCCGATCACCCGGTGGGCGGGCAGGCCGGACAGCCGCCAGGCGGCGTAGGTGAGTACGTCCACCGGATTGGACACGATCATCAGGATGCCCTTGAAATTCCGGCTGGTGAGCTGGGGAATGATGCTCTTCAAAATAGCCACGTTCTTGCCAATCAGGTCCAGGCGGGTCTCGCCGGGCTTCTGGTTGGCCCCGGCGGTAACAATGACCATGGCGCAGTCGGCCACGTCGTCGTAGTCCCCGACGTAGATGCGCATGGAGGCGGTGTAGGGCAGACCGTGGCTCAGGTCCATGGCCTCGCCCTCCGCCTTATCCCGGTTGGCGTCAATGAGCACCAGCTCGGAGAAAATGCCCTTCTGCATCAAACTGAAGGCAATGGAAGCCCCCACAAAACCGCAGCCGATGATGGCCGCCTTTCGTACATTGATCATAGTATAAACGCTCCTTTCCAGTTGGCAGTAGTTTTGCCCGTTTTTCGGAGTGCCATTCGGTACTAATATCCTACTAAATTAGTAGGGAAATAAGAAGAGGAAAAAGAACCAAGAAAATGGAGGAGCGAAACGAATATTTTGGAAAAACGCCGTGGGGTAACCGGGCGGGCCGTGTATAATAGAATAGAGGCGCACAGAAGGAGGTGGGGGCCATGAAGGGAGAGGAGGCGGTGCGCCGCCTGCTGGCCGGGGAGCCGGACGCCTTAGAGGCGATCGCCACGGCGTTTACGCCGCTGGTACACTATGTTATTTCCGCTATTCTGGAAGATCCGCAGGAGCGGGAGGAGTGTGTGGCCGACATCCTCCACCAGGTATGGCAGGCCCGGGAGCAGTTTGACCCGGAAAAGGGCAGCTTTACCACCTGGCTCACCATTCTGGCCCGGAACGCGGCCCTCAACCGAAAAAGAGCCCAGCGCCGCCGGGAGGCGGGGCGGGCGGAGTGGGATGAGAGGCTGCCCCATCCCGGGGACGGCCCGGAGGAGCAGGTGCTGAAAGCCGAGGCACGGGAGCGGCTCCAACAGGCCATCCGCAAGCTGCCCCACCAGGAGCAGGTACTGTTTTACCGAAAATATTACTACTTGCAGTCCACCCGGCAGATCGCCGCGGAGCTGGGAACCAGCGAGCGGGCGGTGGAAGGCAAGCTGTACCGCCTGCGCAAAAAGCTGCAGAAGGCGCTGGGAGGTGAGTTTGATGCGTGAGGAGGACAAGCTGGACGTTTTACTGACCCAGGAGGCGGGGGAACTGCCCCCTCCCCCAGTGGTGGATGAGGAGATCAACCCCTGGAAGCGGGCGATACACCGCATTGTCTGGGGCATCGGACTGACCACGTGCACCTTGAATTTTTGGATCATACGGTATCTAATGGTGGCTGTGGGTACGGTACTGCTGTGGTTGGGCTTTCGGGCGCTGCGGCGGGAAAACCGGTGCTTTACGGTTTGCTGGGTCATCAGTTTGATCGAGGCGGCATTCCAGTTTGTTGGCTTTATACTTAATGCCACCATCTGGGGTTCGGAACATCCCCTTATCTGGCTGTCCTATTTTGGGCTGCTGATTCCCCTGATCCAGTACATCTGTCTGTGGCAGGGCATCATAGAAGTACGCCGCCGGGCGGGACAGCCCCCGAAAGCAGGGGCCGCCGGAGCGCTCATCTGGCTCTACCTGGTGCTGGCCGCCCTTGCCCTGCTGAATATCCAGGGGCTGATGATTGTAGGGACCCTCCTGGTGATCTATATCCTGGTCCTGCGCAGCCTGAGTAAATTTGCCCATCTACTGGATGAGGCAGGCTATCAGGTGCAGCCCGCCCCGGTGCGGGTATCCGACGGTCACATCCTGGTCATCTGGTTTGTGGCTCTGCTGGGGTGTATTTCGGCGGCTACCCTCCTCTTTGGTCGCTACCCCATGGAATGGGCCCCACGGCCGGAGGGGGAGCAGGCGGGCCTGGAGGAGATCCGCTCCCACCTGGTGGAGCTGGGTGTGCCTGAGCAGGTGGCCGATGACCTGTCGGCGGAGGATCTGTCCAGTCTGGAGGGGGCTCTGCGGGTGGAGGTGGATGTCACCGAGGAGCCCTTTAACGACGGGCAGGAGGTGCGCACCTCCATGGGAACCTATACCTATGTTCACACCGAATATGTAGTAAAAGAGCTGAAGGCGACCAATCTGGCGGTGGAGCTGCCGGGCAAGCGGTGGAAGATCATCCACCACTTCCAGTGGCAGGCCCAGCCCAAGTACCGAACCACCGAGTGCATTGCCCTAAAGACTGCTGCACGCGCAGACGTAGAGGGTGTCCACATGGAGGGGCCGGTCACCGGACGGCTGCTCTATGACAAGGACGGGACCACCTATCTGGGGGACTACTACCGCCTGGGTGTGGAGGATTACACCACCGATTCCATCTTCTGGGGCGCTACGGAATACCACTGTCCTATGGCCCTGTTCTCGATGCCGCTGGATGGGGAAAACTGCCGGGGCTATCTCACCTATCCCATGAGTGCCGGGGAGATCAACAAGATTTTGCAGTCCTGGATGAATTATACGCACCAGGTGGGATTTTGGAACTATCCACTGATGACCGCGGAGGAGTATGAAAAGATGGGAATCTGGAGATCGGGAAGTTTCCAGACAGCTCAGGCCTCCATTCAATGGATCATTAAGGAAACCGAAGAGGACCCGGCCTAAGCCGGGTCCTCTTTGTGATATCAGGGAGAAAAATTACAAAATGTGAAAGGCTACCACCAATCCGGAGAACACGATGGACACCGTGGACACCAGCTTGATGAGGATGTTGAGGGAGGGACCGGAGGTGTCCTTGAAGGGGTCGCCCACCGTGTCGCCCACCACGGCGGCCTTGTGGCAGTCGGAGCCCTTGCCTCCGTGGTGGCCAGCCTCAATGTACTTTTTCGCGTTGTCCCAGGCGCCGCCCGCGTTGGACATGAATACCGCCATGGCAAAGCCGGTGACCGACACGCCGCCCAGCAGGCCCACCACGCCGATGGGGCCCAGGATGAGGCCGGTGAGGATGGGCACCACGATGGCCAGCAGGGCGGGGACCACCATCTCCCGCAGCGCGCCCTTGGTGCACAGGGCCACGCAGGAGGCGTAGTCCGGGTCGGTCTCGTGTTCCATGATGCCCGCGATCTCCTTAAACTGGCGGCGCACCTCCACCACAATGGACTGGGCGGCGGTCTGCACCGCGTTCATGGTGAGGGCGGAAAAGACGAAGGTGAGCATGGCACCCACGAAGAGACCAACCAGCATCAGAGGATTGGTGAGGGTGAGGTCCAGCACCTCCGGGGTCTTGGTCTGCACGATGTTCACATAGGACACCAGCAGAGCCAGGGCGGTGAGGGAGGCCGAGCCGATGGCAAAGCCCTTGCCGGTGGCGGCGGTGGTGTTGCCCAAGGAGTCCAGGGCGTCGGTGCGCTCCCGGACGGATTCGGGCAGGCCGGACATCTCGGCGATGCCGCCCGCGTTGTCGGCTACCGGGCCGTAGGCGTCGGTGGCCAGGGTGATGCCCAGAGTGGACAGCATGCCCACGGCGGCAATGCCGATGCCGTAGAGGCCCTGGTTGAAGGAGGAGGCTCCTCCGGCGGCATAGAAGCTGACCAGGATGGCGATGGCCACCACCAGAATGGAGGCGATGGTGGACAGCATACCCAGGGAGATGCCGCCGATAATCACGGTGGCCGCACCGGTCTCAGAGGCGGCAGCCAGCCGCTGGGTGGGCTTATAGGTGTCGGAGGTGTAGTATTCGGTGAAGTAGCCAATGGCGCAGCCCCCGGCCAGCCCGGCCAGAATGGCCACATACACACCCCAGTGGCCCAGCAGGAAGTAGGTGAGAGGAGCGGCAGCGATGGCGGAGAGGGCGGCGGCCAGATAAGTGCCGGTGCGCAGGGAGCGCAGCAGGGACTTCTGGGAGGCGTTTTCCTCCGTTTTTACAAAGAAGCTGCCCACGATGGAGCAGAGAATGCCGCACACCGCCAGCAGGATGGGCAAAATCAATCCGTTCCAGCCATAGCCTGCGCTGGCTCCCAGGGCAAAGGTGGCCAGGATGGAGCCCACGTAGGACTCATAGAGGTCGGCGCCCATGCCGGCCACGTCGCCCACGTTGTCGCCCACGTTG
>CAJLCG010000018.1 GCA_905205085.1 uncultured Oscillospiraceae bacterium | reverse complement strand
CCCTTCTTGCCCTTTTTGCCCTTGGCGGGGTGGGCGGCGGGCTCCTGGTAAGTGGTGCCCAGGCCCTCCTCCAGGAATACGTCCTGGCTGGAGCAGGGGGCGGTGCCCGTCTTTCGGGGGCCCCACTGGCCGTCGGGACCCAGCTGGCGGGCCTTTACGTTGTCGGAAACCAGTACATCGCAGATGTGGAAGATAGAGCGGCGCACCTGGGGGTCCAGTACTGGGCAGGCCACCTCCACCCGTCGCTCTGTGTTCCGGGTCATAAAGTCGGCAGAGGAGATATACAGATCGGCGTCGTCTCCCCGGCCAAAGCGGTAGATGCGGGTGTGCTCCAGATACCGGCCCACGATGGAGAAGATGGTGATGTGGTCGGTGAGACCGGGAATGCCGGGACGGATGCAGCAGATACCCCGCACATTCATAACCACCTCAACTCCGGCCTGAGAAGCCTGGGCCAGTTTGTCGATGAGCTTGCGGTCGGTAACGGAGTTGAGCTTTAGGAAGATGTAGCCCTGGGGACCCTTTTTGATCTCCCGGTCCATCAGCTCCATCACCTTGTCCCGCAGCTGGAAGGGGGAGACCAGCAGATGCTTGTAGTCACCCTCCAGGTTGGCGGTGGCCATGTTCCGGAACAGGACCGCCGCATCCTCACCCAGCTCGGGCCGGGCGGTCATCAGGCACAGGTCGGTATACTGCTTGGCGGTCTTCTCGTTGTAGTTGCCGGTGCCCACCTGGGTGATGTACTGAATCTTTCCCCGCTCCCGGCGGGTGATGAGGCAGATCTTGGAGTGGACTTTGAAGCCCTCCGTGCCGTAGAGGATGGTGCAGCCCGCCTCCTCCATGCGCTCGGCCCACTGGATGTTGTTCTGCTCGTCAAAGCGGGCCCGCAGCTCCATGAGTACGGTGACCTCTTTGCCGTTTTCGGCGGCGGCGCACAGATACTCGGCCAGCTTGGCCTTGGAGGCCAGACGGTAGATGGTGATTTTGATGGAGAGCACATTGGGGTCAGAGGACGCCTCGCGCACCAGATGGAGGAAGGGGTCCATGGACTCGAAGGGGTAGAACAGCAGAGCGTCGTGGCGCAGGATCTGGGGCAGGATCTTCTCATCCTGGCGCAGACAGGCGGGGAAGCGAGGGGTATAGGGGGGATAGCACAGGGCGGATTTGCTCTCCGGGGGCAGCAGTCCCTCCAGGGAGAAGACGTAGTTCATGCGCAGGGGGCATTTGGAGAAAAAGACCTGCTCCCGGCTCAGCTTCAACTTGCTGCACAAAAACTCAATGGCCTTCTCGTCCCGGGTGCTGCTCTGGATCTCCAGACGCACCGGAGCCAGACGGTTGCGCTTTTTCACAATCTTGCGCATGTGCTGGCGGTAGTCCTCGTCCACGTCGTAGGCCTCGTCCTCGGGGCTGATGTCGGCGTTGCGGGTGACGGAGCACACCGCCTTGCCCTGGACGCTGAAGGTGGGGAAGAGCTTTTTGGCGTACTCCAGCAGCACGTCCTCGGTGAGGATGTACCGCAGACCCCGCTCCCGCAGGACAAAGTAGGGGGGCAGGCTCTGGGGAATGGGGATGAGACCCAGGGCCTCCTGGCCGTCGCTCTGCAGGCGCAGCACAATGTTAAGCACCTTGTTGGACAGGTGAGGGAAGGGATGGCGGGAATCCACCACCTGGGGAGAGAGGATGGGCTGCAGCTCGTCCCGGAACCAATTTTCCACCTGCTTGCGCTCCTTGGTGTCCATCTCCTCCATGGTCATGCGGCAGATGTTGCAGGTGCGCAGCCGCTTTTCCAGCTGGTCCACCACCTTGTCACGCATCTTGTACAGCGGGGTGACCGCCTGATAGATGGCAGCGAGCTGCTGGTCCGGGGTCTGGCCGGTGCGGGCGTCGAAGTGAGGTTCTTTCACCAGGGTCAGGTCGCACAGGGAACCCACCCGGATCATAAAGAACTCGTCCAGGTTGCTGGTGAAAATGGCGGCAAATTTCAGCCGCTCCATCAAAGGCACGCTCTCGTCCTTGGCCTCCTCCAGCACGCGTTCGTTAAACCGCAGCCAGGACAGCTCACGGTCCTGGGTATAGCGGGTATCCACGATTTTCGGCATACAGTGATCCCTCTTTCTTTCGATCCAAACACATACCATTCCGGTTGAATGGTGTGGTATCCATACTCCATTTCAGTATACCACAGCAAGGTTAAAAAGTTGAGGGCCTTTTTGTAAAATGGAAGAAAAATCCCGCGGCAGGCGGGAAAGTTCCGACCGTCGCGGGAGAAAGATTTATGACTGGGACAGACGGTGCCGCAGATCCAGCACCTGCTGCTCAATGCGTTTGGCCACCCGGATATACTCCTCCGGTGTCCCGCCGGAGGGGTCATCCAATCCCCAGTCCTCCCGCAGGCGGCAGGGGAGGGCGGGGCACTGGACATTGCAGCCCATGGTGACTACCACATCCACCGGCGGGATGTCAGAGAGTAGCTTGGGGCGCTGGGTGGCTTCCATATCCACCCCATACAAATCACGGATGGCGGCCACTGCGCCGGGATTGATGCGGTCTTTCAGTTCCGTGCCCGCGGAGAAGCTGTCAAAGACATCCCCGGCCAGCAAGGTGGCGATGGCCTGGGCCATCTGGCTGCGGCAGGAGTTGTGGACGCAGATAAAGGCAACCTTTGGCTTCACAGTCCCGCCTCCGTCAACAGGCGCTTGGCCTCATCCTTGCTCAGTACCCGGCCCTGGCAAAGTACCTTCCCGTCCAGTACCAGGGCGGGGGTGGTCATGATGCCGTATTGGGCGATCTTGGTGAAGTCGGTGACATGGCCTACGGCGGGCTCCACGCCCAGCTCAGTCATGGCCTGCACCGCTGCCTGTTCCAGGGCGTTGCAGTTGGTGCACCCGCTGCCCAGAACCAGCACCCGGGCCTGTTCCGGTTCGACCGCCTGAGGGGAGGCCTTTTTTGTTCCAAAGAGACCCATAAAAATTCCTCCTTACAGATACATTTGAATGGCATTGAAGAAGTAGCCCACCAGAATGATACCCGCCGTGCAGATAGCGGCGAAAATACCCAGCAACTTGGATTTCACCGCCTTGCTGAGCATCACCATGGAGGGCAGGCTCAGGGTGGTGACCGCCATCATGAAGGACAGTACCGTGCCCAGCTGGGCCCCCTTGCTCAACAGGGCCTCGGCCACTGGGATAGTGCCGAAGATGTCGGCGTACATGGGCACGCCCACAATGGTGGCCAGTACCACACCCAGGGGATTGTTGCCGCCCAGCACGGTCTCCACCCACTGCTGGGGAATCCAGTTGTGGATCACCGCGCCGATGCCAACCCCCACCAAAATGTAGGGGAACACCTTGCGGAAGGTGGAGACCACCTGTTCCTTAGCGTAGATCACCCGGTCCCGCTGGGTGAGGATGGGGGCATCCCCTGCCCCACCAGCGGCCTGGCGGATGAAGTCCTCCACCTGATCCTCCAGGCCCAGGCGTTGGATGAGGGTACCGCCCGCCACCGCCACCACCAGGCCCAGCACTACGTAGAGGATAGCCACCTTGGCCCCGAAGATGCTCATGAGCAAAATGAGGCTGCCCAAATCCACCATGGGGGAGGAGATGAGAAAGGAGAAGGTCACCCCCAGGGGCAGGCCTGCGCTGGTAAAGCCCATGAACAGGGGGATGGAGGAGCAGGAGCAGAAGGGCGTCACCGTGCCCAGCAGGGCGGCAATGCAGTTGGCCCCGATGCCCCGGAAGCGGCCCAGAATGGCACGGCTGCGCTGGGGTGGGAAGTAGCTCTGGATGTAAGAGACCAGGAAAATCAGCACACACAGCAGAATGGTGATTTTTATTACGTCATAGAGGAAAAACTGGATACTGCCTCCCAGACGGGAGGAGAGATCCAGCCCGGCGGCGGACAGAAGCGTTCCAATCCCTTGGTTGAGCCAGGCCATACCTAGGACCTGAGTCTGAATGAAATCCCACATTACGCCCTGGCCTCCTCATGGGCCAGACCAGCGATAAATTGCTGGAACTGGGTCAAGGTCTCTCGGTTGAGAGAATAATAGCTCCATTTGCCCTCTTTCCGCACCTCCACCAGTCCGCAGGCGCACAGCACACTCATATGGTGGGACAGGGTAGGCTGACGGATGGCGAAGTGCTCCAGCAGTTTACAGGCGCACATCTCCCCCTGAGAGAGCATTTCTACGATTTGAAGCCGGTTGGTGTCCCCCAGGGCCTTGCACAGGAGGGCTACGTCCATGGCGCTCATATTCGTCACCTCACATTGATAATTATCTATGCGATATCCTAGCACACACATAGATGATTGTCAATGTATAAATGCAAAAAGATGCCCGCCTCTTGGGCGGGCATCTTGGAGAAATTAGATTAGCGCTCGCACTTCCAGAAGGCCACGGAGTAGGGGGGCAGCTCGCTGCCGCCGCCAAAGTCGTGGTCCTTGCCGGTGATGAGGTCTACGGCACGGCCGCAGTTTGCGTTGAAGTGGGCCACATAGGGCTGGGAGTCGGCGTTGATGGCCACCAGAACCCGCTCCTTGTCGGTCCTGCGCTGGAAGATGGTCTGGCGGTTGGTAAGCACCACATCCTGGAAGTCACCGTGGCACAGAGCGTCGCTCTCCCGGTGGGCCTTGGCCATGGCGGAAATGAGGTCGGTGAGCTCGTTCCACTCGGGAGCCTCAAAGCAGGGGCGCAGCTCGTCGTCGCTGCCGGGCCGCTTCTCACCCTTGGCTCCCCACTCGCTGCCGTAGTACAGGCAGGGGATGCCGGGCATGCCGAACATCAGGCCGTAGATGAGGGGCAGGTGGCGGGGCTCCTGAAGGATGCTGGCCACCCGGGTCACGTCATGGTTATCGCAGAAGCACAGCAGGTGCTTGCCCTTGTAGAGGGTCCAGTTTTCCGGGCCAAACTGCCGCTTCAGGCTGTGAACGATCTCAAAGAGATTCATGGAGTTAAGGCTGGAGTAGAGGCCCTTGTAGCACTCATAGTTGGTGCAGCTGTGGAGCATCTGGTCGTTGACCCACTGGTTATAATCCCCGTGAAGGGTCTCGCCCACCAGGAAAAATTCCGGTTTCAGGCCGTTGGTAAACTGCCGCAGACGGCGCAGGAAGTCGTGGTCCAGGCAGTAGGCCACGTCCAGACGCAGCCCGTCAATGTCGTACTCCTCCACCCAGGAGCGCACGCAGTCCAGCAGGTAGTCTACGACGGCGGGGTTGCGGAGGTTGAGCTTTACCAGCTCAAAGTGGCCCTCCCAGCCCTCATACCAGAAGCCGTCGTTGTAGTTGGAGTTGCCGTCAAAGTGGATGTGGAACCAGTCCTTGTAGGGGGAGTCCCATTTCTTTTCCTGCACGTCACGGAAAGCCCAGAAGCCGCGGCCCACGTGGTTGAACACGCCGTCTAGCACCACCCGGATGCCATGGGCGTGAAGGGTCTCACAAACCTTTGCGAAGTCCTCGTTGGTGCCAAGGCGGCAGTCGATCTTCCGGTAGTCCCGGGTGTCGTAGCCGTGGCGGTCACTTTCAAAAATGGGGGAGAGGTATACCGCGTCCGCCCCCAGACGCTGAATATGGTCCGCCCAATCGGCGATTTTGCCGATGCGGTTGACGGTGATGCCGTCATTTTCCTTTGGGGCTCCGCAGAAGCCCAGGGGGTAGATCTGGTAAAACACACTATTTTCCGCCCACATAAACATCTTCCTTTCTTTCCAGGGGAAATGAACTGTTCCTATTTTAGCACAAGAAGCCCCCGGTGAAAAGGGAGAATTTTTGTTGGTTCTGCACAGAACAAAATCAAAGCCCAAAGAAAAAGCAGATGAGACCGTAGATCACGCTGGCGCTGATCCCGAACACCAGTACCGGTCCGGCCACGACAAAGAGCTTGGCGGCAGTGCCGGTGATATAGCCCTCGCTCTTAAATTCCAGGGCGGGGGAGACCATGGCGTTGGCAAAGCCGGTGATGGGCACCAGGGTGCCAGCCCCCGCATGCTTGGCCAGCTTGTCGAAGAGTCCAAGGCCAGTGAGCAGGGCGGAGAGAAAGATGAGGGTCACCGATACGGCGACGCCTGCGTCGTCTCCGGAGAGCCCCAGACTCTCATACAGATTGCGCAGCACCTGCCCCAGGGTGCAGATGGCCCCCCCCACGAAGAAAGCCCACAGCATATCCCGCACCAGGGGGGAGGGGCGGGCGTGAGCCTGAATAAGCTGATTGTATTCCTGTTTGCTGATGTCCAAGGATGACCGCCTCCTTTTTTGCCAGCATACCCGAAAACCGGAAGAAATATGCGGTTTGTCCTCTTTTTCTCAGAAGGGGGACGTGCTATAATGACCAGGAAAACCACGCGGGAATCCGGCATAGACGAGGAGGAGATAGTCATGGCGTTGGATACAGAGAAATTGTTGGAGCAGGCGTCCCAGGCGGTGCGGGAGGCGGGAGAGCTTTTCGCCCGGCGGGACATGGCGGGGCACATCCGTCAGAAGGGAGCCACCGACTTTGTCACCCAGGTGGACCTGGAGGTGCAGTCCATGCTGCAAAAGCGGCTGGCGGAGATCGCGCCGGAGGTGCAGTTTATGGGGGAGGAGAAGGACAACTCCCAGGTGGACCTGTCGGGGGCGGTCTGGGTGCTGGACCCGGTGGATGGCACCACCAACCTGATCCACGGCTACTGCCACAGCGCGGTCTCTCTGGCCCTGGCCGAAGGGGGCGAGGTGACCATGGCTCTCATCTACGACCCCTATGCTGGGGAGCTGTTTACCGCCCGGAAGGGACACGGGGCCTTCTGTAACGGAGCGCCCATCCAGGTCAGCGGGGCCCAGCACCTCAGTGACAGCCTGGTAGACGTGGGCACCAACCCGGGCGAGCGGCACCTAGCCGATCGCACCTTTGCCTGGATGCGGGCCATCTATGACGCCAGCCACGACGTGCGGCGCATCGGTGCGGCCTCCATCTGCCTGTGCTATGTGGCGGCGGGCCGGATCGACGGCTATGTGGAGGGTGGCCTGAAGCCCTGGGACTTTGGAGCGGGGATGCTCCTGGTCCAGGAGGCGGGAGGCATGATCACCACCGCCGAGGGCGCGCCCCTCACCCTTAACGGCCCCAGCAGCGTGATGGCGGCCAACGGCCACATTGGCCCGGAGCTGCTGGAGCTCATCAATCGGTAACGAAAAAGGGATCTGCCTGAGGCAGATCCCTTTTTTATCCCTTTTGATCTTGCAGCATAGCCTCCACCTCGTGGCGGGGACAGCGCCAGTCCCCCTCACCCCGGCGGTAGTAGGTGCCCGCGTAGGGGTCGCCGCCGATGTAGACAGGGCGGTATTTCTGTGAGGCACGGGGAACGAAGATGGCCACAATGGCGTTTTTCCCGCTGCGGAAGATCTGCACGTCCTCCGGCTGGAGGATGTTAGCGCTGACCACGGTAGGGTCATTTACCATGTCCCAGAACTCGTCCACCAGCTCCTGGGGGTCGAAGAGGGGCACAGAGTAGAGGGACTTGTCCGCCCCCTCGGCCACCCCCAGCAGGATGACACCCCCCAGGGTGTTGGCAAAGGCGGAGTAGGTCTCCCACAGGCTGTGGGGCAGGCCGCCCTGGGCCCGCTTGGCCTCAATGCGGTTGTCCTCCTGATACTCTTCTAAAAAGTCCAGCTCATCCAGCACAAAAACCGCCCCCTTTTTCTCCAGTATACTCGGAAGAAAAAGGGGGCGCAAGGCGTTATCGCCAATTTTTTTGGGCGAAATCCAGGGCGTTTTGCCAGAAGATCTTTTCCACCAGGAAGCGGTCCAGACCGCGGTCCATCAGGTACTCACCCAGAGCGGGCACCTTGCGGCAGTCGTCCAGACAGGGGGGCAGGTCGGCCCCGTCAAAGTCGGAGCCCAGAGCCAGACAGTCCTCCGCCCCCAGTTCCAGGAAGCGGCAGATGTGGCGGTAGAGATCGTCAAAATCCGCCTCGTTCCCGTCAGAGCGAAAAAACGGACTGTAATAATTAAGCCCAATGATACAGTTTCGCATCACCATTTCCCGAATTTGTCCGTCCTCCAGGTTGCGCCGGTGGGGACAGATGGCCCGAGCGTTGGAGTGGGAGGCGGCAAAGGGTTTTTGGGCAACGTCCAGCACGTCCCGGAATCCGGCGTCGTTGAGGTGGGACACGTCCACCGTGATACCCGCCTCCTCCAGAGCCCGGACTGCCTCCTTGCCCAGGGGGGTAAGACCGTGGTCGGTCTCGTGGCCGGAGCCCAGGGCGTTCTCTCCGTTCCAGGTGAGGGTAAGCATCCGTACCCCGTCCCGGCGCAGCTCCTCCACATGCTCCAGCCCCGCCCCCAGCAGGGAGCCGTTTTCCACCGTCAGCACCAGAGCGGTTTTGCCCTGCTCCCAGGCGGCAGATACTTCCCGGGCCGTGGTGCAGGCCAGGGCCTGACCCTGGCAGCCCTGCACCTGCCGCTGAAAACTGTCTCGGTGATAGCGGTAGTAGCCCAGGGCCTCCTGGGGCGTGAGGCCGTCGGGCACAAAGACGGCGCAGCACTGGCACCAGGGGATGGTCTGCACCTTGGACAGGGCAAAGGCGGAGCAGGGGTCATTCAGGGTATCCCGGCAGCGCAGAGGACTCATGAAAGCGGTGAGAGTATCGCAGTGGAGATCGAACACAGGCATGGGGGATTCTCCTTTCCGGTTTTCCACATTCTATGGCTCCGGTGTGGAAGGTTATCCCTCGCCGGGCTTTTTCATGGTGAGGCTGATGCGCTTTTTCCCCTCGTCCACCGACAAAACCCACACCGTTACCACATCCCCTACGGAGAGTAGCTCACTGGGGTGCTTCACCCGCCGGGGCAGCTTGCTGATGTGGACCAGGCCGTCCTGGTGGACCCCGATGTCCACGAACACGCCAAAGTCAATGACGTTGCGCACAGTCCCCTGGAGCTCCATGCCGGGTTTCAGGTCCTTGGCCTCCATCACGTCGGTGCGGAGGATGGGGGGCGGCAGCTCGTCGCGGGGGTCCCGGCCCGGCTTCATCAGCTCCTTGATGATGTCTGCCAGGGTGGGTACGCCTGCCCCGCAGATTTCCGACAGAGCCTCCAGGCCCTGCTTTTCTGCCCGCTGCTTGAGCTCGCTGATCTGTCCCTTGCTCACATCCTCCAGGGTGTAGCCGCAGGCAGTCAGCAGCTTCTCGGCGGCGGCGTAGCTTTCCGGGTGGACACCGGTGTGATCCAGCACGCTCTTGCTCTCGGGTACCCGAAGGAAGCCGGCACACTGCTCAAAGGCCTTGGGGCCCAGCTTGGGGACTTTCAAAAGCTGCTTGCGGGTGGTAAAGGCGCCGTTCTCCTCCCGGTACTTCACCACGTTTTTCGCCGTGGTGGCGTTAAGGCCGGACACCCGCTGGAGGAGGGAGGGAGAGGCGGTGTTGGCGTCCACGCCCACCGCGTTGACGCAGTCCTCCACCACCCCGTCCAGGGCCTCGCCCAACTGGGCCTGGGGCATGTCGTGCTGGTACTGGCCCACGCCGATGGCCTTGGGGTCGATCTTCACCAGCTCGGCCAGGGGGTCCTGGAGCCGACGGGCGATGGATACGGCGGAGCGCAGGTTTACATCAAACTGGGGGAACTCCTCGGCGGCCAGCTTGCTGGCGGAGTAGACGCTGGCCCCCGCCTCGCTGACGATCATGTAGGAGACCCCGCCCCCCAGCTTCTGGATGAGCTCCACCGTCATCTTCTCGGTCTCCCGGCTGGCGGTGCCGTTGCCGATGGCGATGTGCTCTACGTGGTGTTTCTTCACCAGGGCGGACAGCTTCTGAATGGCCTCCTGCTTCTGACGCTCCCCGTAGGTGGGGTAGACCACCGCCGTGTCCAGCACCTTGCCGGTGCCGTCTACCACCGCCACCTTGCAGCCCATGCGGTAGCCCGGGTCCAGGCCCATGGTCACCTTGCCCTTGACCGGGGGCTGCATAAGCAGGGGCTTTAGGTTCAGAGCGAACATGTGGATAGCACCCTCGTTGGCCTGGTCGGTGAGGTGGCTGCGGATTTCCCGCTCCAGGGAGGGCTCCAGCAGACGGTCGTAGGCGTTGTCGGCGGCAGCCCGGACAAAGGCCATAGACGGCGCGCCGGGGACCAGTACCGCGCGGCGCACCGCCACATGGGCGGTCTCCGTGTCCAGCTCCACCGAGACCTTCAATACATCCTCCCGCTCGCCACGGTTGATGGCCAGCACCTGATAGCCCTGGATGCGGCTCACCGGACACTTGAAGTCGTAGTAGAGGCGGTACACCGTGTCCTCCGGCTCCTTGTCCGCGGCCTTGGAAACCACCACGCCCCGGCGGAGAAACAGCTCCCGCAGCTCCTTGCGGATGGCGGCGTCATCAGAAATTTCTTCCGCAATGATATCGTTGGCTCCCTGGAGGGCATCTTCCACCGTCTCCACGCCTTTTTCCGGGTCGATGAAATCGGCGGCCGCCTTTTCGGGGACGGGGCAGTCCCGGCCCTGGGCGAAGAGCAGCTGGGCCAGGGGAGCTAACCCCTTCTCCCGGGCGATGGTGGCCCGGGTGCGCCGCTTCTGCTTGTAGGGCCGGTACAGGTCCTCCGCCTCGGCCAGGGTCTTGGCTGCGTCGATGGCGGCGGAGAGCTCGTCGGTGAGTTTGCCCTGGTTTTCAATGGCGGTCTTGATCTCCCCCTTGCGCTGCTCCAGGTTGCGCAGGTACTGAAGCCGCTCCGCCAGCTGACGCAGCAGCTGGTCGTCCATGGAGCCGTGGAGCTCCTTGCGGTAGCGGGCAATGAAGGGGATGGTTGCCCCCTCGTCAATGAGAGTGACCACGTTTTCCACCTGCTGGGCAGGGCGGCCCAGCTCGGCGGAGAGAGTTTCGATGATTTGATCCATGGAAAACGCTCCTTTTTCTCCGATTACCACTTAGTGTAGCGAAATAGGGAAAGAAAGTCCAGAAAAAATTGAGACGGGGCGGTGGGAGCGTGGTATAATAAAATAATCACAATTAAGAGAGGAAGAGGACTATGCGGGAGCTGAGCCAGATCGACCAGGAGCTCAGACAGGTGCGGCGGGACCTGGACCGGGCCGGAAAGCTGGATGCCATGCTGGCCGACCTGGGAAAGCAGCACCTCCAGCGGCGCAAGGAGGCGACGGAAGCCTTTGAGCGGCTGAACCGGGCGGAAGAGAAGGAGGCCTTTCTGGCTTCCGGCCGGGAGGCGGAGCATGAGACCGGAAAGCTCCGCCGGGATAAGCAGGAGGTGGCCCAGGCACGGGCCCGGTATGAGGAGGCGGAGTGGGACTTACAGGACCTGGAGGACCGCCTGTGGGACGTAAAGGAGGAGCGGGCCGGACTGGCAGAACAGGAGAGCCGGTACCAGGCTTTGCTGAAGGAAAAGGAGCAGTATCTGTGCTGCACCGGCAGCGGCCAGGTCCACCGCCTGGTGGAGATTGCACGGGAGCTGGGGGCGGCAGACCGGCGGCTGCGGGAGGGCCGGGAGGCTCTCCAGGCGGGCAAGGAGGCCCGGGAGCGGCTGCGGGAGATGGTGATTGTACTGGAGCAGGCCAAAGGCCGGGGCTGGGATATGCCGGGAGGCTATATAAACCTCCAAGCGGTTCAGTCCTGTGCCCGGGAGACCCGGGGAGCGCTGAGCCGCCTGCGCACCGAGCTGGCCGGCCTGCCCCCGAAGGATCTGCCCCAGGTGGATCTGGAGGGCTTTTTTGCCTTTGCCGATTATTTTATGGACGGCCTGTTCACCGACCTGTTTGAGTCCAGCGGAGAAGATCGGGTCCAGATTGGGGTGGACAACACCCTGTGCGAGGTGGATACTCTGGTAAAGGCACTGGAGAAGGAACTGGAAGAACAGGAGAAGACAAAAGAGGATTTGAGCCGGGAGCGGGAGACGCTGCTGGCCGGAGCGTAGAGGAGGAAGGAACTATGAAGGAGTATCAGGCACAGCTGGAGACCTTGCAGAAATGGATCGACGAGAGCCAAAAGATCGTCTTTTTCGGTGGGGCGGGGGTGTCCACCGAGAGCGGGATTCCCGATTTCCGCAGCGTGGACGGCCTTTACAACCAGCAGTACAAATATCCTCCCGAGACCATCCTCAGCCGCAGCTTTTTTGACCGGGACCCGGAGGAGTTCTACCGCTTCTACCGCAACAAGATGCTCTGCCTGGACGCAAAGCCCAACGCCGCCCATAAGAAGCTGGCCCAGCTGGAGGCGGCGGGAAAGCTGCGCAGCATCGTGACCCAGAACATCGACGGCCTGCACCAGGCCGCCGGAAGTAAGCGGGTGTGGGAGCTCCACGGCAGCGTGCTGCGCAACCGCTGCATGGCCTGCGGCCGGGACTACCCCATCTCCGCCATTGCGGACAGTGAAGGAGTGCCCCGTTGTAGCTGCGGCGGTATCATCAAGCCCGACGTGGTCCTCTACGAGGAGAGCCTCAGCTCCCGGGTGCTCCAGGGGGCGCTGAGCGACATCCAGCAGGCGGATATGCTCATCATCGGGGGCACCTCCCTGGTGGTCTATCCCGCCGCCGGGCTGGTGAACTACTACCAGGGCCACCGCCTGGTACTCATCAACAAGTCCACCACCCCCTACGACAAAAACGCAGACCTGGTCCTCTCCGGCCCTATTGGAGAGATTTTAGACCAGATCCGGGTATAAAAAATTGGCAGGTCAAACGACCTGCCAATTTTTTATCCTTAGCGTCGGCGGTGGGGGCGGCTCATGGCAAAGCCCATGGCTGCGCCGCACAGGCCGCCCACGATGTGGGTCAGCTGGGAGATGTTATCCTGGGCGGTGACGGCGTCTACGATTTCGCCGCCCAGATACAGGATGACCACCAGAATCAGGGTCAGAGGGATGGAGCCATTCCGCATCCCCGCCAGAGAGGAGAGGACGATCATCATAAACACGATGCCGCTGGCCCCCAGCAGGGCGGTGGTGGGGAAGAAAATAAACTGCACCAGCCCGGAGACAAAGGCGGTGATCACGATACAGCCCAGCAGCCGCTTGCTGCCGTATTTCTCTTCCAGAGGCGGCCCTACCACCAGAAAGAGCATCATGTTGCTCATAAAGTGGGCGTAGTCCGCGTGGCCCAGCACATGGGTAAACATGCGCAGATAGGTGAGGGGGTCGGTGAGAGGGGAGCGATAGACGGTGAACAGCAGCCAGGTGGTCCGCTCTCCGGTGAACTCGCCCAGAGCCAGTGCTCCCAGGGAGAGCAGGAAGAAGGTGAGTACCACCGGAGAATTATATTGAATTCGCAGCTCTTTCACGTCAGTGGTTCAGCACCCGCACTCGAATCATACCGGGGATGGAGCGCAGCTCGTCGGCCACCGCGTCCTTGATGCGGCCATTCAGATCCACCATGGTGTAGGCGTAGTCCTTTTTGGACTTGTTGGTCAGGTTCTCCACGTTGACGCCCTCCTCAGAGAGAATGGAGGTGATCTTGGTCAGCATGGCGGGGATGTTCTTGTGAATGAGGCACACCCGGGAGATGCCGCTCCAGTCCTGGTGGACGTTGGGCAGGTTGACGGAGTTTTTGATGTTGCCGTTGATGAGGTAGTCCTTGAGCTGGTCAGCGGCCATGCGGGCGCAGTTCTCCTCGCTCTCGGGGGTGGAGGCGCCCAGGTGGGGCAGGGCGATGACATTGTGGACCAGGGCAATCTTGTCGTCGGGGAAGTCGGTGACATACTTAGCAACCCGGCCGGACTCCAGGGCGGCGATCATGTCGTCATCGTTGACCAGGCCGCCCCGAGCCAGATTCAGCACCCGCACCTGGCCCTTCATCTTGGAGATGGCCTCGGCGTTGATGAAGTCCTTGGTGTCGTTGGTGTAGGGCACGTGGATGGTAATATAGTCGGAGACCTTATACAGTTCGTCCACATTCTTGACCACGTGGACGTGGCGGTCCAGCCGAAGGGCGGCGTCCACCGACAGGAAGGGGTCATAGCCGTACACATCCATGCCCAGGTCCAGGGCGATGTTGCACACCAGCGCGCCGATGGCGCCCAGGCCGATAACGCCCAGGGTCTTGCGGTAGAGTTCGGGGCCCACAAAGGCGCTCTTGCCCTTCTCCACCGCGGCGGCCAGGTCTACGTTGGGGGTGTGGGCCTGCTCCTGCACCCACTCGGCGCCGCCCAGAATGTCACGGGAGGCGATGAGCAGGGCGGCAATGACCAGCTCCTTCACCGCGTTGGCGTTGGCGCCGGGGGTGTTGAAGACCACGATGCCGTTCTCGGAGCAGCGGTCGATGGGGATGTTGTTGGTGCCGGCGCCCGCCCGGGCGATGGCCCGCAGGGCGTCGGGAAAGACATAGTCGTGCATGGCGGCAGAGCGCACCAGGATGCCGTCCTCGTTTTCTACGTCATTGCCTACCTGGAAGCGGCTCTTGTCCAGCTGGTCCAGGCCGGCGGAGGAGATCTTGTTCAGGGTTTTGATACGATACATAAAAATGACCTCGAATTCTCAATCAGTTTTTCAATTTGCTTTTGTTTCTTCCACGTAAACTGCTTAGGAAGGGTTCCGCCCCTGCGGGGCGGAAACAAAGAAGAGCAAGGATGGTTTATGTGCTGAGACCGCGGGCTTGGCCCGCGGTCTCGGGAAAATCAGTTGTTCTTATCGAAAGCCTTGATAAAGTCACACAGCTTCTCTACGCCTTCCACAGGCATGGCGTTGTAGATGGAAGCCCGCATGCCGCCGGTCTTGCGGTGGCCCTTCAGGTTGGTGAAGCCGGCCGCGGCGGCCTCCTGGACGAACTTGGCGTCCAGCTCCTCGTTGCCGGTGCGGAAGGTGACGTTCATCCCGGAGCGGGAGCCCTTCTCGGCGTGGCAATGGAACAGGCGGGAGTTATCCAGGGTGTCATAGAGCATGGAGGAGCGCAGGGTGCGCAGCTTCTCCATTCCTTCCACACCGCCCTGCTCGGCCACCCAGTCCAGGGTCAGTCCCAGCATGTAGATGCACCAGCAGGGGGGAGTGTTATACATGGAGTCCTTGTCGATCATGGTCTTGTAGTTCATCATCAGCGGGGTGTAGGGCAGCTCGTGGCCGGCCAGATCCTCCCGGATGATGACCACCGTCAGACCGGCGGGGGCCATGTTCTTCTGGGCGCCGGCGTAGACGATGCCGAACTTGGACACGTCCACGGGGCGGGAGAGAATATCAGAGGACATATCGCACACCAGAGGCACGCTGCCCGTCTCAGGGACGTACTGCCACTCGGTGCCGTAGATGGTGTTGTTGGCACAGTAGTAGAAGTAGCTGGCGTCGGGGGACAGCTTGAGCTGCTCCTGGGTGGGGATGTAGCTGTGGTTGCGGTCGCTGGTGTCGGCGGCGATGTTCACGGTGCCGTATTTGGCGGCCTCCTTGGCAGCGATGCCGGCGAAGTTGCCGGTGACGGCGTAGTCGGCCTTGCCATTGGGGCCCATCAGATTCAGGGGGATCATGGAGAACTGGCCGGAGGCGCCGGTCTGCAAGAACAGGATCTTATAGCCGTCGGGCACATTCATCAGGCGGCGCAGCTTCTCCTGGGTCTCGTCAAAAATCTGCTGAAAGACCTTTGAGCGGTGACTCATCTCCATCACTGACATGCCGCTGCCGCGGTAGTTGGTGATCTCTGACCCGGCGCGCTCCAGGGCGGAAAGCGGGAGCATGGAAGGGCCAGCGGAGAAATTGTAGACACGCTCATTCATTTGGGAGAACCCCTTTCATTTTCAAACTCATTCCGGACAGCTCGCCTGCCGGAATATTGTTTATTATAGTAAAGGGGCAAAGTTGTGTCAATCCTTGCGGGAAAGAAATCTATACTCAAATGGTTATGCTTGGGTCTGGATGGAGAAAGAGTAGGTCAGATTCTGTGTCTCTCCGTCAATCGGAAACATGTACGGCCCGTAGACCTCGTAGCCTGAGAAATCCATCTTACAGATGATATCCCATCCATCGATGCTCCAGGTGCGCTCTCCGGCAACTGTCTGCTGCAATTCCTGGTCAATGGTAAGCAGCGCCTTGCCGGGCAGCAGCTCTCGCTCCCCCAGCAGGGCATGGAGGGTGCGTACGGCGTAGACGGAGGGGAGTTCGTATACCGGGGCTGGCTGCGAGGTGGAGATGGAGAAGGAAACCTGGGTGAGCTGACCGTCTTTTTCTGTCAATTGGTAGGTGGGAGGTTCTATGCCCGTGACGTGGAGCACCACCGCGTTGTGGGTGGTCTGATACCATCGCCCATCGGCTCTCAGTTTTTCCCCCGGAGAGCCGGGGGCGCTGGCGTAGGTAAGCAGATGGTTGTAGTTGTCCGCAAACTCCTTTGCTGTGAGAGAACCATGGTGCCAGGGAGTGGCGGCCACCAGAGAGCCCAGCAAGGCAAGGGCGATGATGGCTGCATAACAGCCCGCATAGCCCACGACCCGCAGTATGCTGCCCCGCTGCTCAAAGAAGGGAGTCCGGCCGCCGGAGGGGTCGGACCAGCTCTCATCATCCAGGGCCCAGGGCTGGGATACCTGATGTCTGCACCGCTGAAAGGACAGAATCAAGGTGACCAGCGAAACAAGAGGGACCATCAGCCCAAGGCCGAAGAGCACCACCCGGCTGGTGCGCCAAAGGCCGTCCCAAAAACCGAAGTAGCTGCCATCTGAGCGGGTCAGCTTCAAACCGAAGAGGGCCTTGCCCGGGGTGGTGCCGAAGAAGTGGAGAAAGACCGTCTCCAGCGCGCACATCAGGCCCAGAGACATGATAACACTCAGAATATTTTGTTCCGTGGAGGGGGACAGAATGTTGACCCGGAGCACCGCAGACAAAAACAGCTCCCACAAGGTGAAGCATAGCGTATAGTCCAGTGTACGGGCAAAGTACCGCCGCCAGGGGCAGCGGCTGCCCAGGGTGTCTGAGGCGTCCTGCACGGGAGGGAGCTGTGTGGAGAAGGAGGGATTCCAGAAGAGGTAGCGCTCCGGCTGGAGACTGTCCCAGCTGGGCCGGTCCGCCCTCATCTGTCGGCAAAGCTCCAGGGCGTGCTGGGTCTGCGCGTCTTTTTTCTCCAAAGCGGCTCCCACCTCAGACAGCACCTGCTCCAGGGAGCGCGTTCCCTGTTCTAGGGCCTGGATGTCCTCCAGGGAGCAGTCCAGCTGCCGCAGGAGCTTAATTTTCAACAGGGTGTCCAGATCCTCCTGCCGGTAGTCCCGGTAGCCGTTGGCCGCCCGGGCGGGGTGGATGAGCCCCAGGCTCTCATAGTAGCGCACATTGGCGCGGGGCAGGCCGGTGGCCTCCTCGATTTCGCGTATGGTCATAAAGGTGCTCCTTTCCCAATCTGGTCCTTTCTGGTGCCAGTATAGGGTATCAAGTTCCTTTACAGTCAAGACTTTTTTCTCATTTCGATACTTTTATCATAACAAGGCCGGGAGAAGATGGCAATAAAAAACCGCCCGCGAAGCGGACGGCAAATGAGAAACCGAAAACGGAAAAAAGCCATCTAACGGAGCACCCACTGGAGCATCAGCAGCAGGCCAAAGCCGGGCACTCCCAGCACGCCCAAAATGAGGGCGTTGACCAGATTGACACCCAGGGAGACTCCGATGAACTGTCCCACCTGGCTGAACAGGGCCAGTACCGCCAGCCCCACCGCCGAGCGGGCGGCCAGGCGGAAAAGCCGGCCAAGGGGCCGGTGGAGCAAGGCCAGGATGGAAAGGGCCAGCAGCGCTACCGCCAGCCAGGGCACATTGGGGGCGGTCATGGGGCGTACTCCAGCTCCTTGACCCGGCGCAGCAGATAGTCGTACCGGGACTGAAGAGCCTTGATCTCAAAGACATAGGACTCAATGAGGTCGCTGTCGCACACGGTATTGAAGCCGCCGTAGGCCTGCTGGATCTGGGTGCGGGTGCTGGCCAGGGAGGCCAGAAGCTCCCGCCGCTCCGCCTCCAGGGCGGCGGACTGTCTGCGCCGGGACAAAAAGGGGCGGGCCGGCTGAGCCATGGGAATTCCTCCTTTCGTACACTGCTAGGATATGCTTAGTTTGGACAATTATTCCAAGGCCTAAACAAAAAATGGACCTGCCCGAAGGCAGGTCCATAAAAGCGTTTGTGTTAGGCCAGCACGTCCTGGCACAGAGTTTTCAGCACCGCAGCGAACTCGGCCCGGGTCACATTGCCTGTGGGGTCCAGTACCGTTTTGCCGCCCACTGTGCGGCCGGCCAGCAGACCCTCCGACACGGCCCACTCCATGGAAGTGCGGGCCCAGTCGGCCACCTTGTCCTCGTCGGCGTAGACGCTCAGGTCGGCGCGCTGGGAGGTGGAGATCTTCTGGCTTTGGGCGTACAGGAACAGGGTCAGTGCCATCTCCTGACGGGTCAGGCTCTGATCAGGGGCAAACTGCTTGGGGCTGGTTCCGGCCATCAGCTCCTGGCTGGTGACCCAGGAGACGGCGGCATAGCTCCAGTGCTCCTGAGGCACATCGTCGTAGTGGCTGATGGTGCTGTCAGGCTGACCGGCGATGTTGTAGAGGGTCTGAGCCAGCATGGCCCGGGACAGCTTCTGATCAGGGGAGAAGGTGCTGCGGGTGGAGCCGGAGAGCAGGCCCTCAGACACCACATAGTCTACCGCGTCATAGTACCAGGCGTTGGGGGAGATGTCCCGGAAGTCAGCAGCAGAAGGAGCAGGCAGCTGATCATACAGGTGTACATAGTAGCACTGCTCATACTTCTTGTTGTCGCTGGAAGACTGATAGGAGATGGTGAGCATATACAGGATGGAGTCGGCCTGAGAGGTGGAACTGCTCAGGTCGGAAAGATAGCTGGCGCTACCGGAGGTGGTGCGGTCCTGAATGGCCGCCTGGCCCCGGGAGAGCAGATCATTGCTGGTGATGGAATAGGTGCGGCCCTGGGTCAGCTGGGTGGATACCCCGCTGCTGGCGCTGGTGAGGGTGCCGTCGGTGGAGAGTACGTTGCCCACCGGCCGATCCTGGCCGCTGAGCAGCTCATACACGCCGTCCCCGTTCAGGTCGGTGAGGTAATCTACCGTCAGCGAGACCTGCTGGGCCTGGGGGGTGAGCTGGAAGGTCATATCCTTGGTCAGACGGTTGACCGGAGTGACGTAGTCCATGGACTCCACCTTGGTAAAGGCGTTGGAGCTGTTCCGGCGATACAGGGCCAGATCCAGGTCCAGGGTGGGAGAGTCGGAATTTTTTGCAGAGATGGCGACCTTTACAAAGCCTCCGCTGGCCAGCGGGTCGGCGGCCAGGGCGGGGACCCCCAGCGTGAGGGTCAGGGCAAGAATCAAAGCGGCAGTCAGACCGCGTTTTAAGTGCAGTAACATAGGAACTCCTCTCAAACATGTGATAGCATTTCCGCCCAAAAAGGCGGAGAACCAAACCAGGATAAACCTGGTTTTGGGTGGGATATCAGAAAGTTTTACCTTTTCTTGAAAAAATATTATACCGGAAGGGAGCAAAAAATGCAAGGAGGAAGTGGATGGCTTCCGTTTTCAGGGGCGGCACACAGTGAAAATAGGAAAGTAAACTAAAACAGAAAACGGTTGACAATCTAAGAAGCGGAATGTATACTATTCTCAAATTAGGTTTACGTTTTGCGGAGAAAGGAAGGAACTGCAATGACCCAATCGCCCGCCCCTACCGCCAGCAGCCGGGGAAAAATCTATGTGATGTCTATGATCGCCGTAATGACGGCGGTGACCTGCGTGCTGGCCCCCATGTCCATTCCTATTGGAGAGGTGCCCATCTCCTTTACCAACCTAGTGATCTACTTTACCCTCTATCTTCTGGGGTGGAAGCGGGCCTCGGTGAGCTACATCGTTTATATGCTCATCGGTATGGTAGGTGTGCCGGTGTTCTCCGGCTTTGCCGGAGGTCTGGGTAAGCTGGCCGGTCCCACCGGCGGCTACATCATCGGGTTTTTGCCCATGGCGGTGATCGCCGGTCTGGTCATCGACCACACCCACAGCCGCATTCTCCAGCTGCTGGGTATGATCCTGGGCACCGCGGTGTGCTATGCCCTGGGAACCGCCTGGTTCTGTTTCTCTACCAACACCGGAGTGATGGCAGCCCTGTGGATGTGCGTGATCCCCTTCATCGCGGGGGACCTGGTCAAAATGGCGCTGGCCATGACCATGGGTCCCATGATCCGGGGGCGGCTGGAGAAGGCAGGACTGCTGCAACTCTGAATCAAAATAATAAAAAAGGAGTGGACCTCGGTCCACTCCTTTTTTGTCGTTACAACAGCTTTTCGTAGCAGTTGAGATCCTCCGGCAGGAAGCCCTGGAAGAGAAAATGACTGGTGCCTGCAAAGCGGTAGCCCAGGCGGGGGTACATGGTGTTGGCGGGCTGGTTGTTCACGTAGGTGTCCAGCCGAATGACCCGCTTGCCCTGCTTGCGGCAGTGCGCTTCGCAGAAGGCCACCAGCTCCCGGGCCTTTCCCTTTCCCGACCAGGCGGGGTGGATGACCAGGGTGTGGATGACCCCCACCTCATCGTCCCCGGCGGCGTACTGCCAGGGGATATTGGCGTACTCAGGCAGCTGCTCCCCGTTGAGGTTGACGCAGCCGTACACCTCTCCGTTCTCCTCTGCGGTGAAGAGGGTGCCCGCCTCCAGGGCGGCACGGGCGGTGTCCTCGGTGGGATATTTGCCACGCTGCCAGTTGGTGAAGGAGACCGGGCGGGCGTCCTCTTGGGCCAGAATCGCCTCGTAGATGGCGGCAATGGCGGGCAGGTCCTGGGGCTGAGCGGGACGAATCATGGCAAGGCCTCCTTTTTGATCAATACCGGGGCACCCAGCTGGTAAGGAACCACACCGGGAGCAGCCAGGTGATGAGGAAAATCAGCAGGTTCAGGGGGGACAGGGAACCAAAGGCGGTGACGGCGGTGAGGTAGTAGGCCAGCAGCACGCCCACCGTGGAACCCACGCAGGTGAGGATGGCGCCAAAGCGGGTGGCCCGGCGCAGGCGACGGGCGCCTACCACCGTGTCCGCATAGGGCACCAGGCCCTCCCGGCACAGCACGCCGGTGAGGATAGGATTATGGGGCTGCTCCGGGTCGGACAGCTCCCGGCGGCGCTCCACCGGGGGGAAGTCCATCTTATCCGAGGCCAGCTTGAAGCGCTGGTGAAGCATGGCGGGGATGATATTAAAGTCCCGGGTGGCCAGCACCGGGCCCACCTTCTCCCGCAGCAGGGCGTCCAGAGAGGGGAACACTCCATCGGGCAGGCTGTAATTGAGGGCGAAGATACCGGCCAGATCCCCGTCGATGGCGCAGAACACGGCGTTTTTCACGTTCAGGCCCGGGGGAAGGGGGACCTCCATCAGGTTCATAAACGAGGCGGAGCCCACCAGCACCTGATAGCCGCGGATGTTGGCGGACAGGCCGCCGCCCTCGTAGCAGCACAGGTGGTCGGCCTGGCGGAACAGGCCGCCCTGGGCCCGCAGCAGGTCGTAGAAGAGCTTGGTTAAGCCGCTGCCAGAGTCCCGGATCAGGGTGGCGGTGTAGCTGAGCACCCGCTCAATGGAGTAGTCGCCAAAGACCTTGATGCCGTTGAACTCCACATAGCCCGGGGGAAACAGGTCGCCGTCGGTGATGAGGGCCCGGTCCCCTTTCCGGGTCTGGGCCAGTCCGGGCCAGCCGGCCAGGGCCGCGCCGGTGTGGGAGAGACGGCGGGTGAGCTTATGGAAGGGCCGGCCGTAGACCAGGGCGCTGCCGAAGGCGGCAGCGGAGGTGAAGGTGGCCGACAGACACCACAGAAGGTATTCCGGCCGATTGGCGGCCGCCGAGGCCAGCAGAGAGAACAGCAGACAGGCCAGCAGCAGAATGGGACAGAAGCGGCGGTAGATCCGCTGGGCCCCGTCGTCGGTCTGAATCTGGCTGCCAAAGCCATTGGGGACGCTGGACCACTTGCAGTAGGTGTCCCGGCCGTTCCACTTGCCCTCGTCCAAGGTGAGCAGATAGGGCTCTGCCGCCGCGGCGGCCGTGCGGCAGGCCAGACGAAGTCCGCATTTTTTGTGGTAGGCCCCGTGGGTCAGGAAAAACAGGCCCACCAGCACAGGGGCGGTGTAGGGCAGCTGGCCCTCCCGGTTTTGTACCATGGCCAGCACCAGACCGTCGGCCAGGGTGAAGATCACAGACAGGGCACTCAGGGTATCCATACCCACTTTACCGTGGAAGGCCCGGGCCAGCCCGGTAATCAGTACGTCCACAGAGAGGAGAAAGCCCGCGCCCAGCAGGCCGCAGGCGATCCAGACCTGGATCTGATAGTCGTCCAGAGGGGAAAGCCACACATAGTTAAGGGCGGGCACCACCAGCTGGACAATGGAAACCACAGCCAGCAGGAAAATAAGCAGGGAGCGCATGCGCAGTCCCTTGAGCCCCTTTCCGTATGTACGGGCCAACTGCTGGGGGGCGATGTCCTCGGGCATGGGCTCCTCCCGCCGGGGGCGGTGGAGCAGGCGGTAGAGCAGGCTGGGGGTCGGGGGAACGGCGGGCTCATCCTCCTGGTCTGTACCGGGGATCAGCTCCTCCAGACGGCGGATCTCCTCCTCGTCCATCTCCTCCGACTCCTGGAACATCTGGTCGGCATACCGGTCGGCCTTGCGGCCCAGACGCTTGAGCAGAGAGGAGAGCAGGCTCTCCTCCGGGGGGAATTCCACCACGCCGGAGTCGTCCTCCTCGGGTGGTTCCTCTTCCTCCTGGGGCTGGGATGCTTCCGGCTCGTCCTCTTCTTGGGAGTCGTCCGTTTCCTCCTCCTGAGACGGCTGGTCCGAGTCAGAGGGGGGCTCGGGCTGGTCCGATTGCTCCTCTTCCTCCGGCTCCTCCTGAGGCTGGGCTTGGCGGCGGGGGAATGCCAGCACCTTGCCCTCGGGCTGGGAATCCAGGGGGGAGTTCACAGGGACGGCGGTGCGCACGGTGCTGCGCCGAGTGCCGTATTCCGCCAAAATATCTTCCAGAGAATAGATTTCTTCCGAGGGCTCCTGGGTGGGCTGCTTGGTATTCTCCGGGTTGGTTTTATTGGGTTTTTCTTTGTCACGCTGGCGCATAAGCGGCTCCTTGGTGGTGGTTCGTGAGAGTAATTATCCGCCCACGCGCTGCCGCACCGCCTCATAGAGAAGCACAGCGGCGGCGGCCGAGGCGTTGAGAGAGTTGATCTTGCCGAACATGGGGATGGAGACGGTGAAGTCGCAGTTCTCCGTGACCAGGCGGCCCATGCCGTCTCCCTCGCTGCCGATGACGATGGCGGCGGGGCCCTTCAGATCGGCCTGGTAGAGGGAGGTGGTGCCCTCGGCGGCGGTGCCGAAGATCCACACGCCCGCCTGCTGAAGCTCCTTCAGGGCGGCTACCAGGTTGGGAACCCGGGCCACCGGCACGTGGGCCACTGCGCCCGCGGAGGTCTTGGCCACCACGGCAGTGAGTCCCGCGGAGCGGCGCTTGGGGATGATGACCCCGTGGGCTCCGGCGGCGTCGGCGGTACGGATGACTGCGCCCAGGTTGTGGGGATCGCTGAGCTCATCGCACACCACGATCAGGGGCTTTTCCCCCTTCTCCCGGGCGATGGCCAGGATATCGTCTACGGTGACGTACTCCCGCACGGCGCACAGGGCAATGACGCCCTGGTGGGAGTGGGTGCGGCTCATGCCGTCCAGCTTGCGCCGGTCGGCGTCCACCACCACGATGCCCTTTTCCCGGGCGGTGGAGGCGATATGGCCCAAGGTAGCGTCAGTCTCGCCCTTGGCGATGAAGATTTTGTCGATGGTAACGCCGGCGCGCAGTGCCTCGATGACCGCGTTGCGGCCCTCGATCACGCCGTCGCTTTCCGCCTCGATGGGGGCGGAGCGGCGCAGGGGGGGACGTTTATTCATAAAATGAAAACCTCCAAAATGAGCGGTAAAAAATCAAAATGCGATACAGAATATACTATACCATATTTCGTACCCTGAGGGAAGGGAAAAATTGTGCCCCGGCGGCAGGGTTTCACAGAAAGTTTACAGCACTCTTTCTTGTTTTTAAAGGAAGAGTGTGGTATAGTAGTGACTGCTAATCGACCATGGACTGGGGCAAAAAGCTCTGGTTCCCCATTTTTTTGTGTCAACAAGCGACGGAGGTATTCTCATTTGAAGCCAGATAAAAACAATAAAAACAGCAAACGCAATATGATTGGTCTGGTCAGCATTATCCTCTGGGCCCTGTTTTTCACTATCCTGCTGCGCAGCTGTCAGTCTGCCTATGAAAACGCGGACACCATCCAGGTGCCCTATACCACCTTTAAACAGTGGTTGGTAGAAGACAAGATCCAGGAGGTCAATGTGGAAAGCAGCCAGTATACCTTTACCCTGCGGGAAGGGGTGACGGTGGAGCTGCCCAAGGACGAAAGCAGCCAGAGCCAGAACTGGATGAACTCTCTCATTCCCTCCACACAGCAGCAGGAGGACGTGAAGTATGTCACAGTTCCCCTGGCCGGAGTGGACGACACTGAACTTTCCGATTTGCTGCAAGAGCACACGAAGGTATCCTACACCAATCCGGTGGACAGCTCCACCTACCTGCTCAGCCTGTTCCTGTCCTACATTCTGCCTCTGGTAGTGATGGTGGGTCTGATGCTCTTCCTGTTCCGCGGCGTGGGCGGCAAGGGCGGTATGGGCGGTATCGGCGGCGTAGGCAAGTCCAACGCCAAGGTCTACGTGGAGAAAAAGACCGGCGTCACCTTCCGGGATGTGGCCGGTCAGGACGAGGCCAAGGAGTCCCTCCAGGAGATCATCGACATCCTTCACAATCCCCAGAAGTACACCGAGATCGGCGCCAAGCTGCCCAAGGGCGCCCTGCTGGTGGGCCCGCCGGGCACCGGCAAGACCCTGCTGGCCAAGGCGGTAGCCGGTGAGGCGGGGGTTCCCTTCTTCTCCATCAGCGGCTCCGACTTTGTGGAGATGTTCGTGGGCGTGGGCGCCAGCCGTGTCCGTGACCTGTTCAAGGAGGCCGCCAAGATGGCCCCCTGTATCATCTTTATCGACGAGATCGACACCATCGGTAAATCCCGCGACAACCGCATGGGCGGCAACGATGAGCGGGAGCAGACCCTCAACCAGCTGCTGGCCGAGCTGGACGGCTTTGACCCCAGCAAGGGCATCATCGTCCTGGGCGCCACCAACCGGCCCGAGGTGCTGGATAAGGCCCTGCTGCGTCCCGGCCGTTTCGACCGGCGCATCACCATTGACCGGCCCAACCTGGCCGGCCGTCTGGCCACCCTCCAGGTGCACACCCGGAAGATCAAGCTCTCCGAGGACGTGGATCTGAAGAAGATCGCCCTGGCTACCGCCGGATGCGTGGGCGCGGACCTGGCCAACCTGGTCAACGAGGCCGCCCTGCGGGCCGTACGCCACGGCCGCCGTCTGGTGACCCAGGAGGACCTGCTGGCCTCCTTCGAGTTTGTCATCGCCGGCAGCGAGAAGAAGAATTCCGTGCTCACCGAGTTTGAAAAGAAGCTGGTGGCCTATCACGAGGTGGGCCACGCCATGGTGGCTTACAAGCAGAAGAACGCCGAGCCGGTGCAGAAGATTACCATTGTCCCCCACACCGAAGGCTCTCTGGGCTATACCCTGCTGATGCCCGAGGAGGACAAGACCAACCTGCGCACCAAGGAAGAGCTTATGGCCAAGATCACCGTATCCATGGGCGGCCGTGCCGCCGAGGAAGTGGTGATGCACACCATGACCAACGGCGCCTCTCAGGATATCCAGGAGGCCACCAACATCGCCCGGAATATGGTCGCCATGTTCGGTATGAGCGACGAGTTCGGTATGATGGCTCTGGGCTCTGTCCGCAACCAGTATCTGGACGGCGGCTACGGCCTGGACTGTGCCCAGGAGACCGCCGCGATCATGGACAAAGAGGTCAAGGTCATTCTGGACCAGTGCTACAAGGCGGCCGTGGAGCTGCTCAAGGACAACCTGGAGGATATGCACAAGGTGGTGGAATACCTTCTGGAGAAGGAGACCATCACCGGCGGCGAGATGGTGGCCATCATCGAGGGCCGAGACCCCGCCCTGGTGGAGGACGCTTACGCATCCACCCACGCCAAGGCCAAGCCTCTGCCCGGGGATATTGAGCCTCCCGCCAAGAATATCCATATGATTAGCGAGGAGATCAAGCCCCCTCTGCCTCCCCAGGAGAATGAGGAGAGCGGCACTAAGCCGGAGGATGGTTCTGACAACGCCTCCGACAAGCCCGAGCCTCCGACCCAGCCGGAGGAAAAGCCCCAGGCGGCGGAGGACGACTCCAAGCCTGAGAAACCCCAAGAGTAAGAAAAAACGACGGAGCATTTGCTCCGTCGTTTTTTTATATCGTTGGCTCTGCTTACAGGCACCGGCGGTAGGTGCGGGTGATCTCCCGCAGCTTGCCGGACACGTAAGGGTTAAAGGCGTCCATCCGTACCCGCCAGGACCAGTTGTGGTCGCCGGCAGTGCCGGGGGTGTTCATCCGGGCGTCGGCCCCCAGGCTCAGCACATCCTGGAGGGGAGCCATAGCCAGATAGCTGCCCGAGGCCCAGGCACCGGCAATGAGGCCCCAGCCCAGTCCCTCGTCCTCCCGCAGGCGCAGGTACTGCCGGGCGAAGCGGGCCTGGTCGGGGTTGCCCTGGGTCAAAAACTCCATAAAGGTGGGGGTGTCGTGGGTACCGGTGTACACCACGGAGAATTTTTCACAGTTGTGGGGCAGATAGGCGCTCTCGCCCAGGTGATCGAAGGCAAAGACCAGCACCTTCATGCCGGGGATGCCGCAGGTACGCACAAACTTCAGCGCGTCGGCGTCCAGGTCGCCCAGGTCCTCGGCAATGAGCTCCAGCTCGGGGGCGGTGCGCTGGAGGACCTTCAGCAGCTCCATGCCCGGGCCGGGCTCCCAGTGGCCCTCCTTGGCGGTCTGAGCGTCGGCAGGGATGGACCAGTAGGTGTGGAAAGCACGGAAATGGTCGATGCGGATGGCATCGTAGAGCCGGGCACACCAGGTGATGCGCTCCCGCCAGAAGTTGAAGACGCCCTTCTTGTTGCCCTTCCAGTCGTACAGGGGATTGCCCCAGAACTGGCCGTCGGCGGTGAAGGCATCCGGGGGCACGCCGGCTACATTGGCCAGGTGGCCGTCCTTATCCAGCTGGAACAGCTCGGGGTGAGACCAGCGCTCCACGCTGTCGGCGGACAGGTAGAAGGGGATGTCGCCCATAATGCGGATGTGCTTCTGGTTGGCATACTCCTTTAAATGGAACCACTGGCGGTAGAAGGTATCCTGGAGGAAGATGTGGAAGGCCACTCCATCGGGGTCGGGCTGGGCGTCCTCGGGCCACTCCTCCCAGCTGGTGCCGTACTGGTCGTGGAGGGCGGCAAAGCGGGCGTAGTCGGCCAGCCAGGGCAGGTCGGGCTCCTCCTCCTGGGCGGCGGGCAGCTGGGCGTAGCGCTCAAAGGCCTTGCGCAGCAGGGGAATGCGGGTGGCGTTGAGGTGTTCATAGTCCACCCGGTCGGGATTCTCACACCGGGCGGATTCCAGCTCCTCGGTGGTGAGCAGGCCCTGGGCAGCCAGCTCGTCCAGGTCGATGAGCAAGGGATTGCCCGCAAAGGCGGAGGTGGACATGTAGGGGGAGTTTCCGTGGCCCAGGGGGACCAGAGGCAGGATCTGCCAATAGCTCTGGCCCGACTCGGACAGAAAGTCCACAAAGCGGCGGGCGGACGCCCCCAGAGAGCCGATGCCGTAGGGGCCCGGTAGGGAGGAGACGGCCAGAAGAATGCCGCTGAAGCGCGCGTCGTACATGGGATCAGGGTCTCCTTTCAGGGTTGAATGGGCGGAACCCGGGAGGGGTCCCGCCAAAAAAATCTATGTCACAGTATACCAGAATCTCTGGAAAATTCAAGGAAAATCCCCCTGGCACACCTGATCGAAAAAGGCCAGGGTGCGATCGTTGGTGTCCCGGCTCTCCGGCCAGTCCCACCAGCCAACCTCAAAGACGTGGGTGGCCCGCTCACTTTGCTGCCGGGACCAGTGAATCACCTGGTGGGGGAAGGGAGAGTTGTCAAGGTAGCGGATGAGCCGCTTACTCTGGGCGTAGTAGCGGTCGGGCTGGCTGGCAATGACCAGAATGGGGGGCAGAGGCAGACCGGGGGCGGTGTCCTCAAAGCTGACGTGGCCCCGGAGGGGGGAGTGCCGCCAGGGACGGCCCAGCATCAGGTGGAGGTACTCCCGGGTGAGGGCCCGGTCCAGCAGGGGAGTGAACAGGCGGAAGCGGTACACGTCGCACACTCCGTGGGCAATGGCCAGAGCGGAAAAGGAGAAGGGCAGGGGCTCCACCTGGTAGAGGGCTTGCAGGTCTGGATTGAGCTGTACGCAGGCGATGAGGCCGGTGAGGTGTCCCCCGGCGGAGTCCCCGGTGAGCAGCACCCGGCTCAGATCAAAGCCGTACTCCGACCCATGTTCGGCCAGCCAGTGGAGGCTGGCAAACACGTCCTGCACCTGTCCAGCCACCGTCACCTCAGGCACCAGGCGGTAGCTCATGCCCATGACGGCGTAGCCCCGGGAGGCCAGATACATGCAGTAGTTGCGGTTGAGCTGCCGGTCTCCGTACATCCAGCCGCCCCCGTGTATATCCACCACGGTGGGCAGGGGGCCGGACACCCCCGCCGGGCGATACAGGTTCAGGGTGTGCATGGGGTGGCCGTCATCCAGATAGGGCAGGCCTTCCCGTACCTCCACCCCCTGGGGCGGGGTCTGGGCAGCCAGCCGGACGGCGTCCCGCCGGGTGTTTCCGTCCCATTTCTTTTGAATCATTCGGCGGATCAGTCGCCCCATGAAGCATTCCTCCTTTTGGATTTAGGTACAGCATAACGCAATTGGGGCCCTGCTTCAAGAAAAAACAGCGCCGCCAGAGGATATTTCTCCTCTGGCGGCGAAACAATGAAGTTATACCGACTCCCGCTGGACCACCGTGTAGCCCAGCATGGTCTGCCGCACCGGCGTGTCATCCCGGTGCTTCTGGTCGGCCATAGACAGCAGCAGCCGTGCGGCCTCGGCGCCGCAGTCCTCGTAGTAGAAGTGGGCAGTGGTGAGCTTGGGGGACACATGGACCCCGGCCCAGCTGTCGTCAATGCCCGCCACGCTCACGTCCTCCGGCAGGCGTTTGCCCGCCTTGCGCAGGGCCTCCATGGCCCCCAGGGCAATGAGGTCGGTGGCGCACATCACCCCGTCCACGTCGGGACATTCTTCTAGCAGAGCCTCCATAGCCGCCCGGCCTCCCTCTACCGTAAAGGAACTCTGGCGGGTAGGGATATCCGGGTCAAGGCCGGCCTGGGTGAGGGCGGCGCGCACCCCCTGGCGGCGGTTCAGGCCCACCGCCACGTCCAGCTCAGTGACGCCGATGTATACCAGCTTCCGTCGGCCCCGCTGGATGAGGCAGTCCATCAGCTCCCGGGCGGCGTTGAAGTCGTCGTGGTAGACGCAGGGCACGTTCTGAGAGCGTTGGCCAATCACTACCACCGGTACGGAGCACTGGCGCAGCATCTCCTGGTGCCGGGGGGTGAGGACGGTGGCCATGAGCAGGATGCCCGCCACACAGCGGCTTTGAAACAGGTCCAGATAGGTCAGCTCCTGCTGGGGGTCGTCGTCCGTGTTGGCCAGCAGACACAGATAGCCCTGCTGAGACAGGACCTGGGTGACGCCTGCGGTGACCCGGCTGACGGCGTCGGAGCTGATCTTGGGGACGATGAAGCCGATGTAGTCAGTGGATTTGGTGCGCAGGGATTGGGCCGCCGCGTCGGGGCGGTAGCCGGTGCGGTCGATGGCGGCCTGGATGGCCTCCCGCTTGGGCTGGCTGAGGGAGCCGCCGTTAAAGTAGCGGCTGACGGCGGCACTGGATACGCCGGCCAGCTGTGCGATCTCCTTCATAGTCATATGGGGGAGCCTCCTTTGCTCCGGGGGCGGATAGGGTCAGTCCTCGGTGTGGAGCATCCAGACAAAGCCGTAGGGGAACAGCTCCACCCGGCCCAGGTCGTCGAAGTCGCCGCCGTAGACCAGCTCCCGGTAGGGGCCCTTCTCCCAGGAGGAGGCGGTGACGAACTGGTCGCTGAAGTTGAACATGGCGATGAGCTTGCGGCCCTGGTACCAGCGGCCTACGCCCAACACGTGGGGAGAGCCGGTGTCAAAGGTCCACACGTTGGCACGGGCGTCAAAGGCAGGTTCGTCGGCCCGGATCTCCTCCAGACGGCGCAGACCCATAAACTGCTTGCCCTGGCGGGTCTCCCCGTCGTGGCGCATGTGGGCCAGATCCCACTGGAAGTTGCCCCGGTGGATGTAGCGGCTGTCGTCCCACTTCTCGCCGTCGTGGTGGTAGGAGTAGTCGTTGAGCTGGCCCACCTCGTCGCCGCTGTACAGCACGGGGATGCCGCTCTGGGTGAGCATCCAGGCGTGGAGCATCAGGTCGCAGGCGATGGCACGCTCCAGCTTGAAGGGATTCTTCTCGTAGTCGGCGGCCTCCACGCCGCACAGGGAGGCGGTGGTGCCGCACAGGCGGGCGTCGCCCAGACGGGGGTCGTCGTTATAGAGCTCGCCCCGGCTGTCGCTGCCCGGCCACTTGCCGGTGAACCAGTCGTTGAGATACTTCTTGTGGGTCACCTCGTCGGTGCCGAAGTGCTCCTTGAGCCAGGGGTAGTCCAGGCCCCAGCCGATGTCGTCGTGGCAGCGCAGGTAGTTAAGGAACAAGAAGTCCCGGGGCAGGGCGCACACAGTGTCCATCTGGTGGCGCAGCAGGGACACGTCCCCGGTGGCCAGGGTGTGCCAGGTGGTGGCCATCGTGGTCACGTTGTAGAGCATGTGGCACTCGGGCTTTTCGGGGGAGCCGAAGTAGGGGACCACCTTGGCCGGCTCCATGACTACCTCGCCCAGCAGAAGCACGCTGGGGCAGACGATCTCGCACACCATGCGCATCATGCGCACCAGGGTGTGGACCTGGGGGAGGTTGCGGCAGGTGGTGCCCAGCTGCTTCCAGATGTAGGGGACAGCGTCCAGACGGATTACATCAATACCCCGGTTGGTGAGGTACAGGAGGTTCTCCGTCATGTCATTAAAGACAACAGGGTTGGCGTAGTTCAGGTCCCACTGGTAGGGGTAGAAGTTGGTCATGACCACCTGCTTGCAGTCATCCAGCCAGGTGAAGCTGCCGGGGGCGGTGGTGGGGAACACCTGAGGCACGGTCTTCTCAAACTCACGGGGGATATCCCAGTTGTCATAGAAGAAGTAGCGCTCCCGGTAGCCCGGCTCTCCGGCCCGGGCCTTGCGGGCCCACTCGTGGTCCTCACTGGTGTGGTTCATCACAAAGTCCAGGCACAGGCTGATGTCCTTCTCCCGGCAGGCGTTGGCCAGAGACTCCAGGTCCTCCATGGTGCCCAGCTCGGGCTGGACCCGGCGGAAGTTGGACACGGCATAGCCGCCGTCGCTGCGGCCCTTGGGGCTCTCCAGCAGGGGCATCAGGTGCAGGTAGTTGACGCCGCACTCCTGGATGTAGGGCAGCTTCTCCTCCACACCCTTCAAAGTGCCGGCAAAGGCGTTGGTGTAGAGCATCATGCCCAGCAGATCCCGGCGGCGGTACCAGTCGGGGTCAGCCTCCCGGCGCTGGTCCTGCAGGCGCAGAGCGTCCTTACGCTGGGCCCAGCAGCGGCGGAGCATCTGGACAAAGTAGTCAAAGGCGGCCATGTCGCCGTGGTAGAGCTCACAGTAGAGCCACTTGAGCTCGTCATAGCGCTGGTCCAAGCGGCGCTGGAAGGCATCGGGGTCGGGATGCACCGGAGTGGGCTCCTCGTCCTGGACGGGCACCTCTTCCTCCTGGGCAGGTTCCTCGGGAATCTCCTCAGCAACTTCCACGGGCTCCTCGGCCTTAGGCTCCTCAGCAGCTTCCACGGTCTCCTCGGCCTTAGGCTCCTCGGCAGCTTCCACGGTCTCCTCGACCTCGAGCTCCTCGGCAGCTTCCACAGTCTCTTCGACCTTGGACTCCTCGGCGACTTCCACGGTTTCTTCGACCTTGGGCTCCTCAGTCACTTCCACCGCCTTCTGAGCGGGAACTTCAGGAGCCTTCTCGAGAGCAGGCTGGACAGCCTTCTCCTGGACTTCTGCGGGGGCCAGTTCGCCCACCGGGATGGGGATGGCGGGGATCTTCAGCCAGCCGTCTCCCTCATCGGCCTGGCGGATGCGCCAGGTGCGGGCGGGGATGACGCTCCAATTCTTAAACCCATTCATATCAAGGGCCTCCTTACTGAATCTCCGCCAGGGTGGGCATGGCGGGAATGGCTCCGCTGCGGGAGCAGGTCACCGAGGCGGCGCGGTTGGCAAAGGCCAGGATCTCCTCCAGCTCCTGGGTGGTCAGGCCCTCCAGAGGTTTGTCGCCCCGGGCCACCAGGCGGCTGAGCACCGCGCCCAGAAAGGTGTCGCCGGCGCCGTTGGTGTCGGCCACGGTGGTCTTTACACCGGGCACGATGCCGGTCTTGCCCTGCCAGCGGTAGAAGGAACCCTTGTCGCCCAGGGTGATGAGCACCAGGCGCACGCCCTCCGCCTCCAGGCGGCGGCTGCCCTCCTCGGGATCGTTGGTGTCGGTCATCAGGGCGATTTCCTCGTCGGAGAGCTTGATGAGATCCACCAGGGGCAGGGGAATGCGCATCCACTGCTGGGCCTCGTCCTGGGTCTTCCACAGGGAAGCGCGGTAGTTGGGGTCATAGCTCACCAGTATGCCCTTCTGATGGGCGTGGCGGGCGGCAAAGATGGTGGCCGAACGGGACAGCCCGGCGGTGAGGCTGACCGAGCCGAAGTGGAGCACCTTGCTCCCCTCCAGCTGGCGCACGTCCACCTCATCGGGGGACAGGTTGCAGTCGGCTCCCCGCACAAAGCGGAAGGAGCGCTCCCCGGAGGGGGCGACGGTGACGACGGCCAGGGTGGTGGCGCTGTCGTCGGTGCGCAGGCCGGCCACGTCCACCTGATTTTCCTCCAATACGCGTTTCAGATAGTCGCCGAATCCGTCCCGTCCGATCTTTCCTAAAAAGGCGGTGCGGGCGCCCAGACGGGCGGCGGCCACCGCCACGTTGGCGGGAGCTCCGCCGGGGTAGGCGGCGAACAGGGGCACACCCTGGTCGCTGTGGCCGGTCTGGGTCAGATCAATGAGTACTTCTCCAATGGTGGTGACGTCCAGCATGGCGGCATCACTCCCCCTTACTTCTAAAATAAAGCGCACAGGCGGTATTGCGATGGTCAATTTGATGATAGCACAACTGGACCAATCCGGCAACCGGTTTTCTGGAAGCTGCTTGGCGAAAACGACAGGGAACGATTGAAAAATATGGGAAAATATCC
>CAJLCG010000017.1 GCA_905205085.1 uncultured Oscillospiraceae bacterium | reverse complement strand
GCGGCGGGTGCCCTCCCGGCAGGGGACGCACTTGCCGCAGGATTCGTTCTGGGTGAAGTTCATGAAGAACCGGGCCACCTCTACCATACAGGTGTCCTCGTCCATGACCACCAGACCGCCGGAGCCGATCATGGCCCCCACCTTCTTCAGAGAGTCGAAATCCATGGGCATATCCAGATGCTCTTCGGTAAGACAGCCGCCGGAGGGGCCGCCGATCTGTACCGCCTTGAACTTCTTGCCGTCCTTGATGCCGCCGCCGATGTCAAAGATGACCTCCCGCAGGGTGGTGCCCATGGGGACCTCGATGAGGCCGGTGTTTACCACGTTGCCGGTGAGGGCGAAGGCCTTGGTGCCGGGGCTCTTCTCGGTGCCGATGGAGCGGTACCACTTGGAGCCGTTGCGGATGATGAGGGGGACGGTGGAGAAGGTCTCCACGTTGTTGAGGACCGTAGGCTGGGCCCACAGGCCATGCTCCACCGTACGGGGAGGCTTTACGCGGGGCATGCCCCGGTTGCCCTCGATGGAGGCGGTCAGGGCGCTGCCCTCACCGCAGACGAAGGCGCCGGCGCCCCGGTTTACATGGAGATGGAAGGAGAAGTCGGTGCCCAGGATGTGGTCACCCAGCAGGCCCAGCTCCTCCGCCCGGGCGATGGCGTTGCGCAGGCGGGACACGGCCAGGGGGTACTCGGCGCGGACGTAGATGTAGCCCTCATCGCTGCCCGCCGCCACGCCGGCAATGAGCATGCCCTCGATGATGGAGTGGGGGTTGCCCTCCATGATGGAGCGGTCCATAAAGGCGCCGGGGTCGCCCTCGTCGCCGTTACACACCACGTACTTCTTGCCCTTGGGCTGCTGACGTACGCTCTCCCACTTGCGGCCGGCGGGGAAGCCGCCGCCGCCCCGGCCCCGCAGGCCGGAGTCCAGAATTTCCTTGCAGATGGCCTCGTCGGTCATCTCAAACAGCGCCTTTTCAAAGGCGGAATAGCCATCCTTGGCCAGATATTCATCAATATCTTCGGCATCGGTAGTGCCGCAGTTTTCCAGCACGATGCGGTGCTGCTTGTGATAGAAGGGGATGTCCTCATGCTTTTCGTAGGTCACGCCGTCCAGCTGATAGAGCAGCCGGGGGATCACCTTGCCCCGCAGCAGAGTCTGCTCGATGATGTCGTCGCAGTCCTCCACCTGCACGTGGGTGTAGAGAATGCCGTCGGGCTCAATTTGCAGCAGGGGACCCATCTCACAGAAGCCGTGGCAGCCGCTGCGCTTGAGGTTGATGTCGTCGGACTTGGTCTCAGGGGTCTCATCCTCCCGCAGAAGGCCCACATGGACGTTGAGCCCCCGGCGCTGACACTCCTCCTTCATCCGCTCATAGATGTTGAGAGAGCCGCCGGCGATACAGCCGGTACCGGCGCAGATGAGCACCTGGCGGCGCTGTGCCTCCAGGGCCCGCTTGGCCTTCATCTGACGGACCTTCAACTGGTCCCGGGTCAACTTAGCTGTGGTCATGGGCGGCCTCCTCCTTTCTCAGGGACTCCAGCAGATCGATGGCCAGCTCCGGGCTCATTTTAGAGTGGACCTGGTCGTTGACGGTAACCACGGGGGCCAATCCACAGGCGCCCAGACAGGCCACCGTCTCCAGGGTAAACAGTCCGTCGGCGGAGGTCTTCTGCTTATCCTCCAGCTCCAGGTACTCCCGGATGGCGTTGTAGATGGGTTGGGATTTCCGCACGTGACAGGCGGTGCCGTCACATACCTTGATGATGTACTTTCCCTTGGCTTCCAGGGAGAAGTTTTCGTAGAAGGTAGCCACGCTGTATACCTTTGCCACGCCGATGTTCAGCTTCTGGGCGATCAGCTCCAAAACCTGAGGACTGAGATATTTGAACTCCGTCTGCACATCCTGCATAATGGTGATCAACTGGTGGCGCTGGCAGCCGTAGGAGTCAATGATCTCCTCCACACGGGCCAATGAAATACCGTTGGACATTGTTTACACCTCTTCTTTCCGCTTAAGCGCTGAAAAGCGCGATTTCCCCACATATTATACATAATAAAGGATGAAAGAATGGAAATCTATTGGCGATAATCACGAAAAAGCGGAATGGAAAAATGCAGGGAAAAATTCAAAAATGATGAAATAATGCAAAATTGACGGCATTTTTCCCGCTCATTTAGGACAGAAAAGGCAGGATGATATGTCAAAAAGAAGGTTGGGTCCCGGCCTGGAGAAAACGTGAAAGTTTCTTTCCTGAAAGAAAATTTGTCCCGGCCAAACAGGGGAAGGAGGGGCTGAAAAGCGGCGGAATAGGGGGAAAAAGAAGTAAAAATAAGGAAGAAGGGGAATAAGGTGAAAAGTGGAACAAGGAAGGGAACTGCAAAACTACTGTAGTATTTGACCAAAGTATGGGAGTTGTGGTAGGATGATATCAAGCGTTTTGACAGGGGGAACAGTCCCCCGGAAAGGAACACCGCCATGGATTGGAAAAACATCTTTCCTCAACTCTACCGCGGCCGGATCGACAGCCGTTTTGTTCCCGCGCAGGGGAAGCTGGCCGTGGGCGCCAGCAAATTCGGCGGCCGGCCCGATGTGCCGGCAGATTTCGTCTGGCCGGTATTTGAAACCGACACCCGGGAGGACGATCAGGTAAAGGAGCGGCCCCTGGCTTTTTTGGCTCAGTTTGACTGCGCCCAGCTGGCTCCCCTGGATCCGGAGGGACTGCTGCCCAAAGAGGGACTGCTCTCCTTCTTCTACGAGCTGGAGTCCCAGCGCTGGGGCTATGATCCCAAGGATGCGGGGTGTGCCCGGGTGTTCTGGTTTGAGGGACCTCTGGCCCCGGCAGAATTCCCGGCGGAGCTGGAGGAGGACTTCCGTTTGCCGGAGATGGCGGCTCAGCTGTCCGGGGCGACCGATGCTCCCGATTTTCAGGACGCCTGTCCCGCCCTGGAGTACCCCTGGACGGCCAACGACTACCGCATCTTTGACCAGGCCCGCCGGGAACTGGGGATGGACTATCCCGCCAACCGCTCCCAGCTGCTGGGCTGGCCTGACATCATCCAGAACAATATGACCCTGCAATGTGAGCTCATCAGCCGGGGTTACTATCTGGGCGGAAGCTGGGAGAAGATCCCCCTGGAGGAGCGCAGTGCCCTGCGTACCCCCAGTGTCCGGGATTGGCAGCTGCTGTTCCAGCTGGACACCGTGGAGAATGGTGATTTTGAGCTGATGTTTGGCGACTGCGGGCGCATCTACTTCTACATCCGCCGGGAGGATCTGGCCCAGCGCCGGTTTGACCGGGTTTGGCTGATCCAGCAGTGCAGCTGAGGAGGACGAGCATGGGCAATATTGATATCACCGGTACCGGAAAAATTCGCAATAAGGACAGCCTGGTCAAGTCGGTCCAGCGCCTGGCCAAGCAGCGGAACCTGCGCCTGGGCGTGTGGGAAGAGGGGATGCGTATCGTACTGTGTCCCCGGGGCTATCTGGACTTTGCCTGGACCAAGGAGAAGGGACTGTTTGCCCAGTGGAATCTGCGGTGTGGATGCGACACCACCCCTGCCGGTCCGGGCTTTCACAAAGCGGCCCTAGAGCTGCTGGAGGAGCTGGGAGGGCTGGGCATCAAGGAATGGAAGGTCCAGGATCGGAGCGACTACCAGCAGGACCGGGACTTTGAGGCTCTGCGCCGGGACTGGTTCCTCCCCTGGCTGGAGGAGCAGGTGAGCCAGGTGCTGGCAGAGACCCAGCCGGGCGAAATGGGCTACCTCTTCTGGGAGGCAGATCAGTACCGGCCCGAGATGGTGCCCGACACCATTGTTACCCCTCTGGGGCGCTTCCCTGCGGCATGGCTGAAGGAAAAACTGGAGAACGGCGGGCTGGAGGAGCTGGCGCAGCGCCTGTTTTTGTGGGATGAGCCGGGGATGAATGCCCTGCAGCTGCGCAACCGGGCCCTGAAGCAGCTGTGGGAGGACTGCTGCTTTGCCCCCTCCGACCGCAGCTACCAGGACCGGCAGGGGAACGCCGACATTCTGGATACCCTGGAGCGCTCGGCCGCTATGGACCCGTCTCTGCCCCAGCCGGTGGCGGAGTATAGGGAGCTTTGCATCCTGGCCGACCGCGAGCCAAACCTGCCGGAGGACGTGCCCGAGCTGGAAGAGCTGTGTCCCATCGGTTACCGCAAAGGGGAGGTCCTGCAGCCCTACGACAAGCTTGTGATTCCCCTGCCCGGCCTGTACCACTACGAGTGGTCCAACGGCGGTATGGAAGATGCTGGGGCCATCTGGCGGGATGAGGAAAGTGAGAGTCCCATTTGGCATTTTACTGCGCTGCGCAGCAGAATGGGTTCGGCACAATTTGGGTTGGATATGGCCCAGCTGCAGGATGTCCGCACCAAGCAGCTGGAGGGCGGACAAGCCCACTGGGGATGGAAAGAGATGCCCCCCAAGAAGAAGGATGACGACCTGCTCTACCGCGTGTCCTGTGAAGCGGCAGTGGGAGATACGCTGTTTGTCATTACCATCACCTATCTTCACCCGGAGCACCGGGAGGATATCTATGAGCGTCTGGAGCGGATGACCATTTTGAAGTAAAAACAAGCCCCTGCCTGCTGGCAGGGGCTTGTTTTGCAGTAGAGCAGAATCAGGGAAGATCGGTACGAGGCTGTAGGCTCATCTCCCAGAAGTGCAGCTCGTGGAGGGAGCATTCCCGGAAGATCTCGCTGCACTGGGCCTTGCGCTCTGCGTCCAGGTCCTGACAGATCCGGTCGGTATACGCCAGCCAGCTTTGGCAGGCCTGTTCGTAGGACTGGCTGGGATAGTCCCGCACCAGGGGCCAGAAGGGGGTCTCACGGACATTGGGATACTGCTGGAGCAGACGCTGGAAGATCCACTGATAGCTGACCATACAGGGCAGGCAGGCCATCATGCACTCGGGAGCGCCCTTGCCATCCCGGGCGGCCTTTATCATGCAGTCGGTGTAGGCCAGATTTTCCGGGCGCTGGGGCAGGTGCTGGATGGAGTGGTCATCCAAGCTGTAGCGGTTGAGATAAACCAGCCGGGTAGCGCCCTCTCCCTCGTTGACAAAGGAGAGCAGAGAGTAGTAGGTGCGGATGGCGTCCAAATCCTCAGCCTTGGTCATGCCCCAGGCAAATACCTTGGCATATTCCCGGAGATAGAGACTGTCATCCACAATATAGCCCTTGAAACAGGCTTCGTCCAAGGTCCCTGCGCCCAGCTGCTGGAGGAAGGGAGAGTCCAGGCATTGCTGCCACACGGACAAATTTTTCTCGATCAGTTCCTGTGTAAAGGTCATTGGGGTACACCTGCCTTTATGGATTTTTCCAGCCGCCGCACAGGCAGCACAGAGACAAGAATGATGGTGAGCAGTCCCTCTGTGCCGTGGCCGGAGAGGTTTGCCACGATGCTGTATGCCCAGGGGCCGTAGCCGTCCCAGGCGTACTGGGCAAAGAAAACTGCACCGGCCATAATATGGCTGGTCACGCTGAGGGCAACGGCAAGCGTCGTGCCCAGGATGATTTTCCAGCGCCGGTCAGTCCCAAAGACGCTGGCGTAGCCCAGAGCGGAGAAGCAGATGAGCTGCTCCACAAAAGGCTGGGCCCAGTGTACCGGCTGCCAGTCAGGCAGCAGAAGCATGGCCAGCAGGCCGGTGACCCACCCGGCGCAGAAGGCCACCCTGGCGTTGACCAGAAGGGAAAGCAGAAGAATGGGCAGCATAGCGCCCAAGCTAATGTGGCTCCCGTTGGGCAGAGTGATCAGGAAGCAGCGCAGTACCAGGGTGGCTGCCGACATCAGGCCGGCAAGACAGATATCCCGGGCAGACAGGCGCATCCCGCGGCACAAAAACAGAGTAACCACAAAATAACAAAGGGTAAAGGCTCCGACGATCAGGTTAGTCATCCACAAACTCCCCCCGCAGAGCAAACAGGTGGTCCATGGGGCCGCTGCCGGCGCCCAAGTCCAACATGGCCGCCAGCGCGCCGGAGATGTAGGCCTTGGCGCGCTCCACCGCCTGGGTCAGGTCATAGCCTTTGGCCAGGTTGGAGGCGATGGCGCTGGAGAGGGTACAGCCGGTGCCGTGGGTGTTGGGGTTGTCAATGCGGCGGCCCCGGAACCAGGTGCCCTGGCCGTCCCGCCAGAGAAGGTCATCGGCGTCGTGGATCTGGTGGCCTCCCTTGCACAGTACGGCGCAGCCGTAGGTCTCGCTGATGGCCTGGGCGGCCCGCTCCATGTCCTCCGCGGTGGTGATGGTCATGCCGGAGAGGACCTGGGCCTCGGGGATGTTGGGGGTAAGCAGAGTGGCCAGGGGGAGCAGCTGCTCCTTGAGGGCCTCCACCGCCTCCTCGGAAATAAGGCGGGAGCCGCTGGTGGCCACCATCACCGGGTCCACCACAATGTTTTTGGCCCCGTACTGCTTGAGTTTGTCCGCGATGACCTGGATCAGGGCGGTGGAGGAGACCATACCCGTCTTTACTGCATCGGGGAAGATGTCGGTAAAGATGCAGTCCAGCTGGTTGGCCAGAAACTCAGGGGTGGACTCCAGGATGCCATAGACGCCGGTGGTATTTTGGGCCGTCAGGGCGGTGATCGCGCTCATGGCGTATACGCCATTGGCGGTCATGGTCTTGATATCGGCTTGGATCCCGGCGCCTCCGCTGGAATCGCTTCCAGCGATCGTCAATGCGGTTTTCATACGTAAGACTCCTTTCTGTTTTGACGCATTGAAGTTTTATAGCGCGGCGACAGGTGGTGCCCCCGAGTCGTCGCGTGCTGCATATTGCTCGTTTCCGCGCAAGCGCGAAAACTTGCTCATTCCGCCGCTCCGCCTCTTCAAATCGCACCCGCTTACGCTGGGCTGCGATTTGAGCGCGGAGAGAGAAACCCATTGTCAGGCCACGCCCGCTTATGCTGGGCGTGGTTTGGCAGCACTTAGCTGTCGAGATAAAAAAGTGTCAGCCCAACTGGGCAAGAAAGTCCGGCTCATCCAGCCGTTGAAGGTGCCAGCGGCAGACAGAGCGCAGAGCGTCCTGGTCCTGCTGGGAGAAGGCGTCATACACGCCCACGACCGGAAAGCCTGCCCGGGCCGCCGTTTGGGCGGCATGGAGGGCGTCCTCAAAGACCAGGGTGTGCTGCGCAGCGGCTCCCAGCCGCCGGGCGGCCTCCAGATAGAGGTCCGGGCAAGTCTTGGGGCCGTACTGGGTGGCGCTCAGGGCAAAGGAGAAAAAGGACCAGACTCCCAGCCGTTCCAGAGCCTGCCGGGCCTGGTGGACCTGGCTGGCGGTGGCTACGCAGCAGGGGATGCCCAGCTGGTGCAAACGCTCCAGCAAAGGGCGTACTCCCGGTTTGAGAGGGACATTTTCCCGGTATTCCCGGTCAGCTATGGCCTCCATGGCCTGGGTAAGCTGCTGGGGTGTGGCAGGGAGATGGTAGGTGCGAATCAGGTAGTCGATGGCCTGAGGGGAACTCATGGCGCGCAAGGTGTGGGACAGGTCGGGAGCGGGGATGCCGCCAAACTGGCGTACCAGCTCCTCGGGCAGACGGTCCCAGACGTACATGGAGTCGGTGAGGGTGCCGTCCAGATCTAAAATAGCTGCCTTGGGCAGGAAATAGGCCATACATGCGCCTCCAAAAACAAAATCGCCCCGGGTATCTCCACTTGAGAGACCATCCCGCGGCGTACGCATATCATAATCTCCCTACGTTGGCATTACCCAAATCAGGTCACAGGTCGAAGCGCACAGCTTCCTCTCAGCCCGTTTGCGAGCTCCCTTTTTGATTGCAGTGGACCGCCCATTTGCGATCCGCTGGAAAATATTATAGCACGGGAAAAGAAGATTGCAAGTTTTTTTGTGCTGGGGTATGCTAAAGGGGAACAGACGCCCGCCTGGGAGCGGGAGAAGGAGGCAGCAATATGACCGACAAGGAACTGGTACAGCGGGCCCTGGAGATGCGAAACTTTTCGTATGCGCCATACTCCCACTTTGCCGTGGGCGCGGCTCTGCTGTGTGAGGACGGGACGGTGTTTACCGGCTGCAATGTGGAAAATGCGGCCTACGGCTCCACCATCTGTGCCGAGCGTACCGCCCTGGTGAAGGCGGTGAGCGAGGGGCGGACCACCGGCTGGACCACGCTGGCCATTGCGGGCAGCGGGGCCGATTTCTGCTGGCCCTGCGGAGCCTGCCGGCAGATGCTGTATGAATTTGCGCCCCAGCTTCGGGTGCTGGCAGTCAACGAGCACGGCCAGTTTCAGCAGGCCAGTCTGTCCGAACTGCTGCCCATGGGGTTTGGCCCGTCATCGTTAAAATAAAATCGCATTTTTTTGCGTATAGTTTTCACCAGGCTGGAAATGCTATCCCCGGAACCCAATCCGAGGAGGTAATCTGACGTGATCATGGACAAGATCGCTTTGGCCCTGCTGATCATCGGCGGGCTGAACTGGGGCAGCGTGGGATTGTTCCAGTTTGATCTGGTGGCCTTTGTCGGCGGTGGGTCGGATGGCCTGATCAGCCGGGTGATCTACACCGTGGTAGGCCTTTCGGCCCTGTGGTGTATTACGCTGCTGTTTCGGGACACGGATAAAAACCACTGACCCCCACAAAAAACAGGCAGGCAGTCCAATTTGGACTGCCTGTCTGTTTTTTAGAAAAGATGGGTAGATGCAGTGGGTCACTGGTTTTTGATGGCCTCCAGAACCGAGATGCGAACGGCCTTGTTTGCCGGATAGCAACCGGCGATCAGACCGATGAGCACGGAAAAAGCCACGGCAAAAACCGGCAGCCACGGCGGGATCACCGAGACCCGCGCCATATCCTCGCTGCCCAGAAGGGCAGGAAGAATGTGGTTGATACTTGGCCCCATGGCGATCAGATTGATGATAAATGAGGTGATGAAGCTGATGATGCAGGCAGATACGCCGCCGATCAATCCAATGGCCCCTGCTTCGGCTAAAAACATAATCCGGATGTCCGAGACGGGACAGCCCAGAGACTTCATAATTCCAATCTCCCGGGTGCGCTCTGAGATGGACATGATCATGGTGTTGATGATGCCAAGAGCGGCCACAAACAAAGAGATAGCCCCCAGGCCGCCCAGCATCAGCTGCTTCTGCTGGACCTCTTTTTCCAGAGGCTTGCGGATACTTTCCATAGATTGCGTTGGATAACCCATGGCATTGATTTGACCCTCTACCTTGGAGACATGGCCGATGCTGGAGGCTTTGACCAGGATGCAATCATATGTGATGGAGTGGTGAAAATCTGGGTTGCCCTGGCCCAGAAGCCGGTACAGGTCGTCCAGGGAGATCATGACGCCGTCTGTAGTTTCGCTGCCCTTGGAGTAGTCCTCTTTTACCACGCCCACCGGACGCAGAGGCATGGAAAGAACCCCAGTTTCAGTCTCCAGCTCCAAGGTACATTCCTGACCGATGGGGTTCAAATAGGGGTCGGGAACGCGGATCTGGTTGCCGCCTTCGTCCCAGTCGCCGTCAAAGCGGCTGATCATATCATCCCCTTCGGGCCGGGTAGTGTCCCGGAAGTTATAGGCCATGTACTGCCCGATCACGGCCTCCCCGGAATGCTTGGCGGGGGAGCCCTCCAAAAAGCGATAGCCCATGGCCTCCATGGCATGGATATCCATGGCCACCACATTGGTCCATTGGGCCACATACCGGTGGTTTAGACCAGCGGACAGGGTGACCGATTCGATATCCAACGTATACTTTGGGGTCACGGCCTTCACGCCGTCCAGTTCCCGCAGCTGCTGAAGCAGACGGTCGTCCAGCGGGCCTGCGTCCAGGTTGTTTTGTGGAGGATTGACTGTAATGATGGTCAGGTCTCCCAGCTCTGACAAGGATCGTTCCTGCGCCTCCTTCATACCGAGACCCAGAGATACGGTGATGACGATGGAGCAGCATCCAATCAAAACGCCTAGAGTGGTGAGAAAGGTGCGGGCTTTTTTACGCAGCAAATTTTGAGCACACAGATGAAACAGATCCTGCCGTCTCACGGCTTAGCTCCCTGTATACCGGCAGCTCTGCGGATAGAATGGGTCGAAAAGCAGAACCTGCTGGGAATGGATGTTTGATGCATGGAATCCTCTCTCCTTTTCTATGTGCTGCGTACGCTGCTCCCCCACGATCCCGCCGTCCCGCAGGGTAACGATGTGGTGGGCGTAGGAGGCCATCTCCGGGTCATGAGAGACCAGGATGACGGTCTGGTGAAAATCCCGGGCAAAGGAACAGATCATATCCATGACCTGGGTGGTGGTCTTGGAGTCCAGGTTTCCGGTGGGCTCGTCGGCAAAGACGATGTCCGGGCGGGTGATAAAGGCCCGGGCGATGCCCACCCGCTGCTGCTGGCCGCCGGACATCTGACTGGGGAAGTGGTTGAGCCGGTGGCTCAGACCCACCCGGGTCAAAAGCTCTCTGGCGGCCTGTTCCCGCTGAGGTTTGGGTACCCCGCGAAACATCAGGGGGAGGGCCACGTTTTCCGTAGCCGTCAATTGGGGCAGCAGATTGTAGGACTGAAAGACAAAGCCCAGATGCCGCTGACGGAAGTTAGTCAGCTGCTCCTCGCTCAGGCGGGAGATAGGGATTCCGCCGATCAGCACCTCACCCCGGGTGGGTTTTTCCAGCCCGGAGAGCTGATTGAGCAGGGTGCTCTTCCCAGAACCGGAGGGGCCGAAAATACAGCAGATTTCCCCACGCATGATATTCAATGTGACATTCTGGAGGGCTACCACCGTCTCATCTCCTACGGGGTATTCTTTCCAGAGATCTCTGACTTCCAAAACAGGCTGGCTGCGCAGATTGGCTCCGTCCATGCTCCCACCTCCTTCCTGTCATGGATGATACTCTGGCAAGCTTTAATGCCCATTTGTCCGGCGTTAAAATTTGTAAAGAAAAGAACAAACTTTCCACGGTGGGCGCGGAAAGTTTGTTCTGAAACATTATGATGGTTCTGATGGGGGGAGCTGTGAGTCAAGGGGCAGACACAGGACAAACTCGGTGCTGCGGCCGGGGGCGGGGTGGGGCGTGAGGCTGATGCTTCCTCCGTGCTTTTCCATGATGCGCCGGGTGATGGCCAGTCCCAGACCACTTCCGGTGCCGGAGCGGGCGTCGCTGCCCACCACAAAGGGCTCAAAGATGTAGGGGATGCGCTCGGGAGGAATGCCGGAGCCGTTGTCCGCCACCCGCACCAAGGCGGAATTTTTCTCCACATCTACGTCGAAAAACAAAACCGTACCCAAACGGTTGTGGCGCAGGGCATTGGAGAGCAGGTTGTCCAGGACTCGGCGGAACTGGAGGGGGTCCAGGGAACAGAAGATGGCCTGCTCCGGAATGGAAATCTCCAGGGAGAAGCCCGCCAGGTCGATCTCCTCATACTTGACCGCCAGATACTCCCGGAGAAATTCGCACAGGTCGGTGCGCTCCGGGTGGAGAATAAACTCCGGGTGCTCCACCTTGCTGTACTCGTGGAAGGCGTTGACCAGCTCGGTGAGAGCCTCTGCCTTGCTCTGGATGGCCCGCAGGTAGCGGGTCTGTTCCTCGGGCGGGACCTTGCCGTCACAGATGGCGTCAATGTAGCCGGCAATGACGGTGATGGGGGTTTTCAGGTCGTGGGAGATATCGGCGATGAGCTTCTGCCGCCCCTCGTCCAAAATGCGGCGCTGGCGCTCACTTTCGGCCAGCCGGTCGGAGAAGCGGTCAAAGCTCTCCCCGATGCGGCGGATCTCTAACGTGCCGCCGCACTCTCCCACCCGGACCAGACGGCCCTCAGACTGGGAGATCACTGCGTCGTTGAGCTTGCGCAGGGGGCGGCCGATCTTTCGGCTCAGCCACCAGATGAACAGGCCCGCATCGGCCAAAAACAGGGGCAGGAACAAAAGCCAGATCACCCGGGACTGGTTGTAATGCCTGAGATAGTCGGTCTCATTCCAGAGGGCCTCCCGCAGAAGCAGGGTCATGCTCTGTCCCTGGCTGTTGTCAAAGGAAGTGCACTGAAGAAAGCTGTTGGGATAGCGGGTGCCGGTGAGCAGCTGGTATTCCCGGGGAGTATAGCTGGTTTTTCCCTCTTGCAATCCGCCAAAGAGGACCTGATAATTCTGATCCAGGGCCATCAGATCCACAGCTTCTTCCCCAGTATCGTTTTGAAAGGTGTGCCGGATGATCAGATAACTGGCGTTGCTCTTATGCTGGGTCAGGTCGTAGGAGTCGATCAGAATATTGCTTCCATAGCGGGGGATACAGGAGAGCTCCTGCTGGGTGTAGAAGGAGTCGAAGTCCTCTGTGGAGGCGTAGACCAGATGTCCGCTGCTGTCATACACGCCGAAGGAATCCCCGCTGTTGCCCAGATAGTGCCGCAGGCTGTCGTACTTTCCCTCCGACAGGGCGTGATCGCTCAGCATAGTCATCCAGTCTGACGGCGTATAGATGGAGTTGAGGTAGTGATTCCAGAGAGTAAAGATCCCTCCGGCGATGATCAGCAGGGTCAACGTAAAAAGCAGGTAGCTTCGGGCCAGCAGACGGAACAGGCTCCCGGAATTCTTTTTACTTTTCAAGCTTATACCCCAATCCTCTCACAGTGATGATGTAGCGGGGACTCTTGGGGTCGTCCTCGATCTTGTCCCGCAGCTTGGAGATGTGCACCATCATAGTGTTGTCATCCCCCTCAAAGTAGTTGCCGATGGCCCCCTCATAGAGCTGGATCTTGGTATAGATCCGGCCGGGAGAGCGCATAAGCAGGGCCAGAATCTTATACTCCATGGGGGTGAGGAGAATCTGCTTTCCGTTTTTGGTCAGCTGGAAGGTGGTGGTGTCCAGGGTGAGTTCCCGCACGGTGAGAATGTCGCTTCCGCCTCGGGAGGCACGGCGCAGCTGGGCCTTGACCCGGGCCACAATCTCCACGGGATTGAAGGGCTTGGTAATGTAGTCGTCCGCCCCCAGATTGAGCCCCAGAATCTTGTCGTTGTCCTGGCTTTTTGCTGAGAGGATCAGGATGGGGATGTCGCTGAACTTGCGCAGGGCGCGGGTGAGCTCAAAACCGTTGAGCTGGGGCATCATGATATCCAGAATAGCCATGTCCGGGGACTGGGCTCTGGCCAACTCCAGGGCCCGGGCGCCGTTGTCTGCCTCCAGGACCCGGAAGCCTTCGCCCTCCAGGTAGAGCTTGAGCAGGCCACGGATATCTGCATCGTCCTCTGCGATCAGGATCAAAGGGTTCATCTTGGACGGCCTCCTTTTTATTTATGTATCTTCATGGTCATTATAACAAACTCAGACCTTGGCGCAAAGCTTGGGTTCTAAAAAATTTTTGTTCTTAGCAAATTTTAAGAAAATCCAGGGGGAATTTATAGGGGGAGACGATAAGATAGAAAAAAACGGAAAGGACGGATGGCTATGTTTCGCCTGCCTCATCTTCTGGTATTGTTTGCAACTGGCGTGTTGGTCTGGGGTTTGGTCTTGGCAGCCCGCCGGGCTGGGAGAGAACGAGTACAGGGTTGGCTGAAGGTGTGCGCGGTACTTGCGCTGCTGTTTGACCCGGTGTACTGGATGTGGGAGATGGGACAGTTTGGCCAGATCCATCCCGAAACTACCCTGCCCTTCTATCTGTGCTCCCTGTTTTGGATGATGCTGCCCCTGGCGGTTTTTTCCCGGCAGGAGAAGCTGCGGCAGATTGCTGCGGCCAATGTGTGTACCATGGGCGTGCTGGGCGGTGTGCTGGGACTGGTGTTCAACGTCTATCTCAATCACTATCCCTTTTTCCACTTTGTTCCCGTGCGCAGCTTGCTGTACCACATCCTGATGATTGCGGCAGCGGTGCTGTTGTGGGCCGGCGGAGTGTACCGTCCCCGACCCAGCGACCGGGTGCTCTGTTTTGCTCCGGTGGCGGCGCTGGTTGGTGTGAGCTTGGTGCTCAACCGCCTGTTTGGATGGGATTATTGCTATACGGCCGGTGGAATCGGCACTCCTCTGGAGGCGATGAGCCGGATCATGCCCCGGTGGGCCTTCCTGTTTGTGCTGTATGGAGGGCTGTGGCTGGTAATCCAGGCCCTGTTTTACCGCCGGTTTTACACCGGCGAGACGGGAAAATTTGAACTTAGAAGTAAGAGCCTGGCCTTGGCCGGACTTTTGCGCAGATAACACAAGAGGCCGCGGAAGCGGCCTCTTTTTTCATTCCCTTGGGGCGGGAAATGTGGTAGAATAACGGGAAAGCCATGGAAAGGGAGAGACCATGTGAACAAGACCGTACTGTACCTCATTTATTTCTGCGTCTACTCCGTTGCCCTGCTGCTCATCGGAAAGAGCAGCCTGCGGGACAACCGGACGGTAAGCAGCTATTTTACCTGTGACCGGAAGGTCAGCCTGCCCCTGTGCATCTGCACCTTTGCAGGCACCTGGCTGTCGGCCATTACTATTTTGAGCCTGACCGGAGGCGTGTATGAGGACGGCCTTGCGGTGCTGTTTTATTCGGTGGTGCCCTGGTTTTTGGGCGGCCTTCTGCTGGCCGCGGTGAGACGCCGCCTGTATGCCTGGGACGCCATCACCATTCCGGAAATCTTCCGTAAGCGCTATCAGTCCCCCAAGCTGCAGATGGCCTATGGCATCATTTTTATTGCGGTCTATGTGTTCTATTTGGTGACCCAGTATAAGGGCTTTGGCATGGTGGCCTCCGCCCTGTTCGACATTCCCTATCCCGCGGCGGTACTGATGGTCTATCTGTTTATCCTCTATACCACGTTTGGCGGGTATCGCTCGGTGGTGCGCACCGACGCCTTTAATCTGACCTTGCTCAGCGTGGGCCTGATCATTTTGTTTTTTACCATTGTGCACCGGGTGGGAGGGTTCAGCGAGCTCTATATCCAGGCCAAGCAGACCTTCGGGTATGCCCATCCCGGAGTGGAGCATCCCACACAGCCAGGAGAGCTGCTCTCCCTGTTTAACAGCCGCTACACACCGCTCATCAGCCTGTCCATGTTTTGGGGCTGGGGCCTGGGCGTGGCGGCCAATCCCCAGTATACCATCCGTATGCTGTGCGCAAAAAATGAAAAGACCGCCCGACGGACGGTGCTGGGCGCGCTGATCTTGCTGGTGGTGCTGTACTTTACTTTGGTACATATCGGACTGGGAATGCGGGTTTTGGTGCCCACACTGCCCTATGTGCAGTCCTCCGACGAGGTGATCATCCGTCTGCTTAACCAGGAGCTATACAGCGGCTGGAGCGGATTTTTCCTCTTTGCCATCATCGGGGCCTGTGTATCCACAGCAAACTCTCAGCTGCTGCTGATCGCCTCCTCCTTCTCCTATGACGTGGTGCGCACTGCTGCCCCCAAGCCCATCTCGGAGCAGCGGGTGCTCACCTTGGGGCGGCTGGCGGTCTTTGGAGGCGGAACCATCTCCATGCTGATGGCCCTGAATCCCCCGGATTTTACCCTGTCCTACGGGGGAGATGTGTGGGGCGCGGTCAGCATTCTGCTCTTCCCGCCCATGTATGGCACCCTCCTTTGCCGCTGGATCACCAAGCGGGGGGTGTGGGCCTGCATTTTAGCGGGAGCGGCAGCCATTCTCCTGCTCTACCCGGCCTACTATGCCGGGCAGCTCAGCATCCATCCCGCTCTGCCGGGGGTGCTCATCTCCACGGCGGCCATGGCGGTGGTCTCCCTGCTGGATCGGAGAAGGGGGGAAGGGGTATGAAGCTACGGCGGCCCAGAATGGATATTGAAAACAAAATCCTCATCCCCTTTGTGTGTATCAGCCTGGCCACGGTGATCTGCTTTTGCGCCATCCTGTATTTTACGGAATACCGGGTAAAGGTTGCTGCGGAGCGGGAAAACGCTCAAACCCTCATTGGATATATCCAGGCGGACCTGGAACTGGAGGACTACCGGCAGGACCCTAAGAGACTGCTGGCCAAGTACCGCAGTCACTACACGGGAGACAGCCTGTTTATCTATGACACAGATGGGGAGCTCCTGCTGGGCAAGCCCGGCGTGGATGCGGAGGAGATGGAGGTGCTGGCCCAGACTACCGATCCTCAGTTGGGGTGGGAGATCTCCTACCGCATGGATAAAAGCGCGCTGCAGGAGCGTTTTATTGAGGAACAGAAGTACATGATCCTGGCGGCAGTGGCTATGCTGGTGATCATCGTTCAGGCCAGTGTGCTCATTGCCCACAATATCTCCGATCCCATCCGCCGCCTCAGCGAGGTCTGCCAGAGCGTCAGCGCCAGCCCGGAGCAGGAGGACCTGGACGTGGAGGAGTATCTGGGGAAGGCCGATGAGGTGGGTCAGCTGGCCCGGGCCTTTGCCCGGATGATGGAGAGTATCCGCACCTATACCGGGGAACTGATTCGGGTCAAGACCCTCAACGAGAGTATCGTGGAAAACCTGCCCTTTGGTGTAGTGGCTTACGACCAGGAGGGGCGCCCCTTCTGTGTCAATGCCAGTGCCTCAGCCATGCTGGGCCGGCAGGAGGAGCGGGACGAGCAGGGACGTACCCTGGAGATGCTCCTGGGGCAGATCATGCGCCGGGAGGACGTGCTGCCTGACCCGGCCCATCTGACGGAGCCCACGGGAAAAAGCCGGGACTATGAATTTGGTGTGTGGCAGCTGAAAGAGCCGGACGGCTCCCGGTGGGGCGTGCTGTGCACCATTGACGACGTCACCTATAAAAAGCGGATGGAGGAGCGCTCCAGCGAGGAGGAGAAGCTGGCCTACACCGGTAAGCTGGCCGCCGACGTGGCCCATGAGATCCGAAACCCCCTGGCGGGCATTCGGGCAGGTATCCAGGTGGTCAGCCGCAATCTGCCCCAGGAGCGGGACCAGAAGCTGTGCGAAGGCATGGTGCGGGAGGTGGACCGAGTCAACCTGCTCATTGAGAACCTTCTCAACCTGTCCCGGCGGCGGGAGAGCCAGAAGACTACCGTCAGCCTCAATGCCCTGTTTGATGAATTGCAGCTGCTCTATTTTAAGGTAGCGGAAAACAAGGGCATCGCCTTCACCGCTCAGGTAGAGGGCAGCCTGTGGCTGTATGCTGACGAGGGTGAGCTGCGCCAGGTGCTCATTAACCTCATCAACAACGCGGTGAAGGCCATGCCGGACGGCGGAAGCCTGGAGATCCGGGCGGAGAAGGAGCCGGAGGGCGTGAGCCTGACCGTGACCGATACCGGCGTGGGCATGACGCCTGAAAAATTGGAGCAGGTGCTGCAGGGGACAGGGACCGGAGGACTCGGCCTGTCCATCGTGCGGCGGCTGCTGGGAGAAAACGGAGGGCAGCTCTCTATGGAGAGCCGCCGTGGGGCGGGGACCCGGGCACGGATCACCTTCCCCAGCAAAGGAGGAGAAGCATGAGGGCGAAAGTATTAGTGGTGGACGACGAGTTCCTGATCCGTATGTCCCTGGAGAGCGGCCTGTCCGACCTGGGCTACCACGTGCGCACCGCCCAGAGCATCCGGGAAGGGGCGGAGCTGGCTGAGACCTTCCGACCGGACGTGGTGCTACTGGATAACCGTCTGGGCCAGGAGCTGGGACTGGACCACATCGAGGACTTTAAAAAGGTGGATGAGGACATCCAGATCATCATGATCACCGCCTACGGCTCTGTGTCCCAGGCGGTGGAGGCCATGAAGCGGGGAGCCTGCCACTACATTCAAAAGCCTTTCGATCTGGAAGAGGTGGACCTTATTATCCGCCGCAATCTGGATCAGCTGAAACGGCGGCGCAGCCTGGAGCTGATGCGCCAGCGGCCCCGTCAGATCGTGGGGGAGAGCCAGGCCATCCAGCGCATCTGCCGCAATGTGGACATTCTGGCCCAGAATGACAACGTGGACCTGCTCATCTGTGGGGAGACGGGGACGGGCAAAGGGGTGGTGGTCAACGCCATCCATGACAGCAGTCCCCGCCGGGATACGCCCCTGGTCAAAATCAACTGCGGTGCCATCCCGGAGACCCTGCTGGAGTCGGAGCTGTTCGGCTATGAGAAGGGAGCCTTCACCGGAGCCAACAAGGCCAAGAAGGGTCTGATGGAGCTGGCCGATGGAGGAACCGTGTTCCTGGACGAAATCGGTGAGCTGCCCCTGTCCATGCAGGCTAAGCTGCTCACCTTTCTGGAGGATCGGCGCTTCAAGCGGGTAGGCGGCCTGCGGGATATTGAGGTCAATGTGCGTATCATCGCCGCCACCAACCGGGATCTGGAGGAGGAGGTAGAGAAGGGCACCTTCCGGGAGGACCTGTTTTACCGCCTGAACGTGATGCAGATCCGCATCCCCCCTCTGCGGGAGCGCAAGGAGGACATCCCGGTACTGGCCCGGTTTTACCTGGAGCACTTCAACCGGAAGTTCAACAAACACCTCAAGGACATCGACCCCGCCTTTTTGCGGGAGATGGAGAGCTACTACTGGAAAGGAAATGTGCGGGAGCTGCGCAACGTGATGGAGCGGTGCGTGCTGTTCAGCCGGGGGGATATCCTCACCGGCGAGGAGACCGGCCTGGAGCCCCGGCGGGAGGAGCGCAAGGGAGACAGCGGCCTGAGTTACCCCATGAAGGATCTCAACCAGGGCAGCATCGATCTGAAAAAAGAGGTGGATGCCTTCGAGCGGACCTACATTGACCGGGCCATGGAGCTGGCCGGAGGGAACAGCAGCCGGGCAGCCCAGCTGCTGGGCTGCACCCGCTTTACCCTCAAGCGTCGTCTGGAGCAAAATAGTGAGGGTGCGAAAGAGAACAATGTGCAAAAATGAACGGGAGAGTGTGCGAATCCGCACACTCTCCCGCTTTGTTTTTTTGGAAAAGAGAGGGGAAGAAAAAAGTTGTGAGGCGAAAAAGTGAAGAGAAAAGGACAATAAAAAAGGAAAATTTAACTTACAGAGAAAAAAGAGAAAAAGAATCTAAGTTGGCACGGCACTTGCATTCTTATAATAAATTGGAATTAAAATTCAAGGAGGTCTATTTATGTATAAGGTAGATCTGAACAGCGACCTGGGCGAGAGCTTTGGCGCGTACACCATTGGCCTGGATGAGCAGGTCATCCAGCATGTGTCCTCTGCCAACGTGGCCTGCGGCTATCATGCCGGCGACCCCCTGGTGATGGACAAGACTGTGGCCGCCGCCAAGGCTGCCGGTGTGGCGGTAGGCGCTCACCCCGGCTATCCTGACCTGATGGGCTTTGGCCGCCGGAACATGGTGTGCTCCCCCAAGGAGGTCAAGGCGTACATCCAGTATCAGCTGGGCGCTCTGATGGCGTTCACCGCCGCCCACGGCGTGAAGCTGCAGCACTGCAAGCCTCACGGCTCCCTGTACAATATGGCCGGCAAGGATATGGACCTGGCCATGGCCATTGCAGAGGGCATCTACAGCGTGGACAAGGACGTGATCCTGCTGGGTCTGGCGGGCAGCAAGATGCTGGAGGCCGGCAAGCAGGTGGGTCTGCGGGTGGCCAGCGAGGTCTTCGCGGACCGCGCCTATCAGGCTGACGGCTCCCTGGTGCCCCGCAGCAAGCCCGGCGCTGTGATTCATGATAAGGACGAGGCCATTGCCCGTACCATCCGCATGGTCACCGAGGGTAAGGTCACCGCCATCACCGGCGAGGAGGTCTCCATCGACGCCCACTCCATCTGCGTCCACGGCGACAACCCCTCTGCGGTGGAGTTTGTGAAGAACATTCGCGCCAAGCTGGAGGCTGAGGGCGTGACCATCGCTCCCATTGCGGATATTGTGTGATCCGCTTTGCATAGGAGAGGAGACTCCCAAAACGATTTAGGAGGTCAATGTTATGAGTAATCAACCCAACACTGCCGCCGCAAAACCCAGTCGGTCTGTTCTGTTCGGCGCCGCCTTCCTGATGGCCACCTCGGCCATCGGCCCCGGCTTCCTGACTCAGACGTCCACCTTTACCGCACAGCACGGTGCGGCCCTGGCCCTGGTTATCGTGCTGGCCATCGTCATGGATATCACCGCCCAGATGAATATCTGGTCTGTGGTCACTGTCTCCAAGATGCGCGCTCAGGATGTGGCCAACAAGCTGCTGCCTGGTCTGGGCGTCATCATCGCCATCCTGGTTGCCATCGGCGGCCTGGCCTTTAACGTAGGCAACGTGGGCGGCGTGGCTCTGGGCTTCAACGCCATGATCGGCCTGGACCAGAAGGTCGGCGCTGTTGTGGCTGGCTGCCTTGGTATTATCATCTTCATCAACAAGAACGCCAAGACCATCATGGACAAGGTGGCCACCATCCTGGCCACCATCATCCTCATCACCGTGCTGGTGGTGGCCGTCATCTCCGAGCCCCCTCTGGGTGAGGTGGCCAAGGGCCTGGGCAGCTTTGACAAGCTGCTGGACTCGGACAGCGGCATGTTCACCGCGCTGACCACCCTGCTGGGCGGCTCCTGCGGCGGCTACATCGCCTTCTCCGGTGCCCACCGTCTGCTGGACGCCGGCATCTCCGGCCCCGAGAACATTGGCCACGTGCGCAAGAGCGTCCTGCAGGGTTGCGGCACCTCCGGTGTGGTACGTATCCTGCTGTTCCTGGCTGTGCTGGGCACCTGCATGAGCGGCACCCAGTGGATCGCTGAGAACGCCAAGATCATCACCGACGCGGCTACCAACGGCGGCAACCCCGCTGCTGAGGCCTTCCGTCTGGCCGCCGGCGACCTGGGCTACCGTCTGTTCGGTCTGTGCCTGTTCTCCGCTGGCGTGTCCTCCGTGGTGGGCGCGGCCTACACCTCCGTGTCCTTCCTGAAGACCCTGCACCCCTTCATCGCCAAGTATGAGCGCCAGTTCGTGGTGGGCTTCATCGCCTTCTCCACCCTGATGATGGTCATCGTGGGCAACGCGGCTGCCCTGCTCATCATCGCCGGCGCCTTCAACGGTCTGATCCTCCCCGTAACTCTGGGCGTGATGCTCTTTGCCGGTCACAAGACCCGCATTGTGGGCACCGAGTACAAGCACCCCATGTGGCTGACCATCCTGGGCGCCATCGTGGTGGTTATCGCCCTGTACTCCGGCATCCAGGCCGTCCCCGGCATCCTGAAGCTGTTTGCTTGATTGACATTTGGCACGCCCGCCTTGGCGGGCGTGCCAATCACACAGAAAGGAGCCTGCTATGGCAGACGTAAAATTCCTTCTCACCGGGGATACCTCCCTGTCGGTGGAGTTCGGCAATGAGATCAGCACCGATATCAACGCGAAGATCCGTGCCTTCAACATCGCCCTGGAGGAGAGCAAGATCCCCGGCATTGTAGAGACGGTACCTACCTACCGCTCCCTCATGGTCCACTATGATCCCGGCGTCATCCGCTATGAGCCCCTGGTAAAGCGGATGAAGGGCCTGCTGGGTCAGCTGGATAAGATCCAGATTCCCCCCAGCGACGTGTTGGAGATCCCCGTGCTCTACGGCGGTGAGGCCGGCCCTGATCTGGACTTTGTGGCCAAGCATGCGGGCAAGACCCCCGAAGAGGTCATTAAGATCCACACCTCCACCGAATACCTCATCTACATGCTGGGCTTTACTCCCGGCTTTACCTATCTGGGCGGCATGGACGAGTCCATCGCTACCCCCCGCCTCAAGCAGCCCCGGGTGAAGATCCCCGCCGGCTCCGTGGGCATCGCTGGATCCCAGACCGGCGTGTATCCCATCGACTCCCCGGGCGGCTGGCAGCTTATCGGTCTGACTCCGGTGCGGATGTACGACCCTGATCGGGCCGAACCCATTCTGCCCAAGGCCGGCGAGTACATCAAGTTCTATTCCATTACCAAGGCGGAGTTTGACGAGATCGCCGCCCAGGAGGCCGCCGGCACCTATGTGTGCAAGCGGCATCCCAGAAAGGAGGGGGCGAAATGAGCATTACCGTATTGAACCCCGGTCTGATGACTACGGTACAGGATATGGGCCGTGTGGGCTATCAGCAGTTCGGCGTGTCGGTGTCCGGCGTCATGGACCCCCGCTCTGCCGCCATCGCCAACATCCTGGTGGGCAACCCCGAGGATGAGGCGGTGCTGGAGTGCACCATGATGGGTCCCCAGCTCCTCTTTAACCAGGCCGAGACCATTGCAATCACCGGCGGCGATCTGATGCCCACCCTGGATGGCCAGCCCATGCCCACCTACCGGGCGGTCACGGTGCAGGCCGGCCAGGTCCTCCGCTTCCAGGCTCCCAAGACGGGCTGCCGCTGCTTCATCGCATTCACCGGCGGCCTGGATATCCCCGAGGTAATGGGCAGCCGCTCCACCTACATGAAGGCCAAGATCGGCGGATATCAGGGCCGTAAGCTCCAGAAGGACGATGTCATCGGCTTCCGGGCTCCCGGCGTGCCTAAGAACCTGAACATCCGCTTCATTGCCCCCGAGTTTATCCCCCGCCCGGTGTACACTCTGCGGGTGGTGATGGGTCCCCAGGACGATGCCTTTACCCAGCAGGGTCTGGACACCTTCCTGAGCGAGACCTACTCTGTCACCAATGAGTTTGACCGTATGGGCTGCCGCCTGGATGGCCCCGTCATCCAGCACGTCACCGACGGCAACATTATCTCCGACGGCATTGCCTTCGGCGCCATCCAGGTGCCCTCTGAGGGCAAGCCCATCATCATGCTGGGCGACCGCCAGACCACCGGCGGCTATACCAAGATCGCCACCGTCATCTCCGCCGACTTCCGGCTGCTGGGTCAGCTGAAGGCGGGCGACAAGGTGAAATTTGAAAAGGTATCCATCGGCCAGGCCCAGGAGGCTCTGCTCAACCAGCGGGCCGCCATGAAGACCCTGCGTCACGCCCTGGACGGCTGATACCAAAGAAAAAGGAGGAGTTCCCCATGGCTTTTGATATTACCCCCTATATCGACAAGTCCCCCGCTGAGGTCCGCGGCCTGATTCGCCAGGGCGTCATCGACTTCCCCACTGCCGGTATGTGCCGGGGCTATGCCCAGGCCAATCTGGTGATCCTTCCCCCGGAGTACGCTGCCGACTTTGAGGAATTCACCAAGAAGAACCCCTTCCCCTGCCCGGTGCTGGAGATCATCAAGGGTACTCCCGAAACCCACGCTATGGGCGAGGGGGGCAACATTTGCTCCGACATTCCCCGCTACCGCATCTATGAAAACGGTGTGTTTACCAAGGAGATCACCGACGCCTCCGAGTACTGGAAGGAAGGCTACGTGGGCTTCCTCATCGGCTGCTCCTTCTCCTTTGAGGAGGCACTGATGGCCGCCGGCATCCCCGTGCGCCACATTGAGCAGGGCTGCAATGTGCCCATGTTCAAGACCAGCATTCAGACGGTGAAGGCCGGTCCCTTTGAGGGCCCCATGGTGTGTTCCATGCGCCCCATGACCCCCGAGCAGGCCCAGAAGGCCTACGATATCACCGTGAAGATGCCCAACGTCCACGGTGCTCCCGTTCAGATCGGCGACCCGGAGAAGGTGGGTGTCAAGGACGTGATGAAGCCCGACTATGGCGATCCTGTGGAGATTCGGGAGGGCGAGATCCCTGTGTTCTGGCCCTGCGGCGTTACCCCCCAGGCGGCGGTGGAGAATGCCAAGCCCCCCATCGTCATCACCCACGCCCCCGGCCACATGTTTATCACCGATATCCTGAACACCGAACTCAACGACTATCTGGAGGCCCAGAAGAACAAGTAAGCACAAAAAAATGCCCGCGGCAGAGGCCGCGGGCATTTTTTTGTCTATTCGTTTTTCTCCTTGGCGCGCAGCTGCCAGAAGATGACCGCTCCGGCGGCGGCCACATTGAGGGAGTCCACCCCGTGGTACATGGGGATGCGGGCGGTGTAGTCGCAGCGGGCGATGGTCTCCTCACACAGGCCGTTTCCCTCCGAACCCAGCACGATGGCCAGCTTGTCCGCCTGGGCCAGAACAGGGTCCTCAATGGAGATGGAGTTGTCCGTCAGCGCCATGGCTGCCGTGGGGAAGCCCAGGGCGCGCAGGGTGTCGATCCCGGGCTGGGGCCACTGGAAGGCCTCGCCAGTCAGCCAGGTCCAGGGAATCTGAAAGACGGTGCCCATGCTTACCCGCACCGAGCGGCGGTAGAGGGGGTCGCAGCAGGAGGGCGCTACCAGGATTCCGTCCATTCCCAGGGCGGCAGCGGAGCGGAAGATGGCGCCAATGTTGGTGGAGTCGGTGATGTTTTCCAGCAGCACCAGCCGCCGGGCGCTGCGGCATATCTCCTCCGGCGTGGGCAGCTGGGGGCGGCGCATGGCGCACAGCATTCCCCGGGTCAGCTCATAGCCGGTCAGACGGGCCAAGACATCCCGTGGGGCAGTATAGATGGGGATGTGTTCCCACTGAGGAGGCAGGAGCTGGGTCAAGGCGGGGAGATGCCTGGACTCCGTTAAGCAGGAGATGGGCTGACAGCCCGCCTTGAGGGCACAGGCGATCACCTTGCCGCTCTCGGCGATAAACATTCCCTTCTCGGGGTCCCTCTGGCTGCGCAGCTGGGCATGGGTGAGCTGGGTGTAGGGGGCCAGCTCCGGAGCGGAGAGATCGTTGATTTCTATGATATGAGCCATATAGGCCTCCTGAGAGCATAAAGATATTCCTATTGTATCATAATGCCGGGCACATGGCAAAATGAGTTCCCATGAGAGCAGAAAAAAGACGGCGGAATCTCCGCCGTCTTGGGAACCTTATTGGTTGACCGCCTTGTCGTGGGTGGGACCCTGAATGATGTGCAGGGCCTGGCGGTGGTTGCGTACCACATTGACCTCGTGACTGCCGCCGTACTCCCCGTCGATGGTCCAGGGAATGGGCTTATCGCAGGTAAATTTCAGGTCGGAGGCGTGGAACGAGATGAGGGCATTGCCGGAGGCAGCGGGAGGCTGTCCCAGCAGAGACTGAAGGGCTGCCCCAACCTCAAAGATATTCACGGGTTTTTTCACCAAAATGACCTCAAACAGTCCGTCGTCCAGCTCTACCCGGTCGGTAGGCAGGTTTTTCATGCCGCCCACAGAGTAGGTGTTGCACACCATGCCGTAGAAGAAGTCGTCCTCCAGGGTGTTGCCGTCGTACTCCACCTTGATGTGGTAGGGGGCGATGGAGGGGATGGAGGCAATGCCCGCCATCACATAGGCCAGATGGCCAAAGGTATTTTTCAGGTCCTGAGGGGTGTCGTAGGCCACCTCGGTAAAGGCGCCGAAGGCGGCCACATAGACGAAGGGGCGCTCGTTCAGGGTGCCGATGTCCCAGGCCAGGGGCGGGATCTCGCTGCCCGCCAGAGCAGCTGCTTTCTTATATACCCGGGGGATGTGCAGGGTGGTGGCGCAGTCGTTGGTGGAGCCGGCAGGAATGTAGCCCAGCGTAGGGGGTGTTTCCAGAGCCATCAGTCCGGCGGCCGTCTCGCTCAGGGTGCCGTCGCCTCCGCAGCAGACCACCCGGTCAAATTGGGAGCCTAACTCCCGGACAATGCGGGTGGCGTCCCCGGGCTGCTGGGTGGGGTAGGCGGTGACCAGCCAGCCCTCTTTGGTGAGGGTGTCCAGAATGTCGGACAGGTGGTCCGCTGCGCCTCCCTTTCCGGAAGTGGGATTATAGAGAAAAAGAAGGTGATTCATAGGAAAGATACCTCGAAGATAGAGATAAAACGGAAAAATAGTCCGAAAAATTTAGTTCAATCGAGAATATTATAGATGGCGGGCGAAAAAAAGCAAGAAGGGAATGTAAAATCTTTATGAAATATATATACGGCACAGAAAGCGCAGAATTGGCAGAAAAGGGTTGCATGGCAGGGGTAAAATGATTAAAATGTGGGCAGAAAAGGAAAAGGAGCTGGATGTATGGAGCAGGAGAGACGGCCGGCGGTGCTGATTACCGGGGCATCCCGGGGCATTGGCGCGGCCTGTGCCCGGCGGTTTGCCCAGGCGGGCTGGGATGTGGGGGTCAATTATTGCCGCTCCCGGCAGCAGGCGCTGGAGCTGGTGGAGGAACTGGAGCAGCTGGGGGTCCGGGCTGTGGCCCTTGCGGGAGATGTGTCTCAGTCCCAACAGGCCGCGGCGCTGGTAGAGGCGGCGGAGCGGGAGTTCGGCGGGCTGGATGCCCTGGTCTGTAATGCCGGGGTGGCTGGAGTTCAGGCTCTGCTGACCGACTTGACCGATGAGCAGTGGCGCTGGACGGCCGGTACCAACCTGGACGGGGTGGTGTATACCATGCGTGCGGCTGTTCCTGGAATGGTACGCCGTCAGAGGGGAAGCATTGTCACCGTGTCCTCCATGTGGGGGCTCACTGGCGGCTCCTGTGAGGCGGCCTATTCCGCAGCCAAGGCGGGGGTGATCGGTCTCACCCGGGCCATGGCCAAGGAGCTGGGGCCCTCCCACATCCGGGTCAACTGTGTGGCCCCTGGTGTGATTGATACCGACATGAACGCTCATCTTACCAAAGAGGATATGCAGGCCCTGGCGGAGGAGACCCCTCTGGGGCGGATCGGACGGCCGGAGGATGTGGCAGAGGGAGTCTTCTTCCTGACCAGCGCCGCGGCCGATTTCATCACCGGACAGGTACTGGCGGTGGACGGCGGCATGGTGATCTAAAAGGTATATTTTGTCAGAATGGGGAGAAAGAGAGAAAAAACTTAAGAAAATCATGAGATTTGTCCGGTTGTCACAGGAAAAAAAGGTTGCTATAATATTCACATCACAAATAACACATAAGATGTGGATATCGAACATATTGTGGAAGGAGGCAGTGCCGTGCGGCGGTCTCAATTTGATTATCATTCTTATCGCGGCCGGAAAACAGCCAGCTTTTGGCTGAAATGGATCGCCCTTGTGCTGGCTATCCTGGTGGTGCTGGCCGTGGCGTTCCTGCTGTGGGGTCAGCAGTATATCTCCTATACAGACAATGGGCTGCGGGTAAACTTCCCGTTTTCTAATCACGAGTCCAAGGATCCTGATGTGAGCAATCTGGATGTGATTGACCAGGAACCCGGCGATGGCTCAGGTGATACCTCCGACCAGGGGGATACCTCCCAGGAGCAGCAGCCCCAGGAGAAGACCTCCTCTAAGGCCGTGAATGCCTCCCTGTCCTCCATTCTGGATGGAAGCGCCGCCCAGCTGGCTCAGGAGCAGGGGGCCGACAGCGTGGTGGTGGATATGAAAAATGACCAGGGACAGCTGGGCTGGAAGAGCCAGCAGAGCCTGGCCTCCGCCGTGCAGTCCGAGGCCCAGGACGATCAGGTCAATGAGAAGCTGAAGAGCTGGAACGAGGGCAACGTGTATACGGTGGCCCGCATGTCCTGCTTCCGGGACGAGGCTGTGGGAGGCCAGATGGCCTATACCCTCCAGACCACCAGCGGATACCGGTGGAAAGATGGAGACGGGATGCATTGGAGCGACCCCTCCAACCAGAAGGTGCAGGATTATCTCATTGGGTTGATGACAGAGCTGGCCCAGATGGGCTTTGACGAGATCGTACTGGACCACTGCGGCTATCCTACCCAGGCGGACGGTCTGCTGAGCAACATCCAGTACGAAAGCCAGCAGGTCTCTCAGGTCATGGACGATTTCCTGGCCAAGGCGGCTAAGGCTCTGGAGCCCTACGGGACCACCTTGTCTCTGGAGGTAAGCCAGGAGCAGATCGGCGGTCAGGACAGCAATTCCGGCCTGACAGCTCAGAATATCAATCAGTATGGTCAGCGCCTCTGGATTTCCGGAGAGGAACAGGCAGTCCTGTCTGCGCTGACTGGGGCTGGGGTGGAGAACCCCCAGCAGAAACTGGTTTTGTATGTCCAGCAGTTTGGTTCCAGCAGCACAGTCAGCCAGGCGCTCCTGTCTTAAAACGTCATATGAAAGATAAAAACCGCCCATTTCTACGGAAATGGGCGGTTTTTTGCAGCCGCGAAGGGAGTAGGATTCATACAAAATGCGCAAACTGTAAAAAAACGTGTAATAACCAACAAAACCGGGAGATAAAGGAAAGAAAAGACTGGAAAAAAGGCCTAGAAATGAAAAAGAGGAGGATTGGACTGTGACGGGGAGGGGAAAATGTACTTGCAATTCTGTGCGATTTCGCCTAAAATCAGAGCTAGATATCCAATCTGTTTCTGGAAGAAAAAACCGCACAACGAAACAACAGGGTGGTGATTGATATGGCAGTGGAAGAGATCAAGAAAGTGGCCCAGCTGGAGCAGGAAATGAAACAGCGCAAGGAGGCCGCTGTGGCCGAGGGCAAGCAGCGTGTGCTGGAGGCCCAGCGCCTGGCCCGCCGTCAGCTGGAGGAGTCCCGCCAGGAGGCGGAGCTCCAGGTCCGGCAGATGATGGCCAAGGCGGAGGCGGAGGCCGCCCAGTGGACCTTGGACGCGCTGAAAGACGCCACGCAGGAATGCGAGGAGTTTAAAACAAAAGCCCGGGGCCGGCTGGACCAGGCCGCGGCGTTCATTGTGGAAAAGGTTGTGAATAGCTGATGGCAATCGTCAAAATGAAGGGGCTGCGGCTGCTGGCCATGCGCAGTGAACGGGAGGCGCTGCTGGAGCTGCTGCAGGGAATGGGCTGCGTGGAGATCGACGAGCCCAATCAGGATCCCCAGACCTGGCAGGGATTGCTCTCCCAACTGGGCGGTGAGACCCTCTCCCGCCCAGACGGGCAGGCCCTCTCCCAGGCTCGGGAGGATCTGCAGGCGGCCCAGCGAGCTCTGGCGGTGCTCAAGCGCCACGGGGACAAGGGCCGGGGCCTGCTGGCACCCCGCCCCCAGCTCACCCAGCAGCAGCTGTTTGACGGGGAGGAACAGGGAAAACAGGCGGTGGACCAGGTCCTGGAGGCCGACCGCCATCTGGCTGCCCTGGAGGCCCAGCACAGCAAGCTGCTGACCCAGCGTGCCGCTCTGGCCCCCTGGCTGGAACTGAATATCCCTCTGGACACGGCCTCCACCCAGGAGATGGTGGTGCAGTTTGGCACCGTTACCGCCGGTGTGGAGCTGGAGCAGGTGCAGCGGGCGGTGGAAGGGGCCAGCGAGCTGGCCCAGCTCACCCAGGCCAGTGTGGACCGGGATGTGCGCTACTGCCTGCTGGTGTGTCACGCCAGCGCCCAGGAGGAAGTGTTCCAGGCCCTGCGGGACTTTGGATGGTCTCGGATGAACCTGTCCGGCTGGACCGGAACCGCAAAAGAGAATGACCAGCGCATTACCCAGGAGCTGGAGCAGAACGAGCAGCAGACCGCCCAGGCGGAGCAGCAGCTGTCCCAGCTGACCAGTTTGGCCGAGCCCATCCGGCAGGCCGCCGACCGGGCCTCGGTCCGCATCAACCGGGAAGAGGGGCGCAGCCGCCTGCTGGATACGGAGAAGACCTTCCTGCTGGAGGGCTGGGTGCCGGAGGAGAACTGGCCCCAGCTGGAGAGCCAGCTGAAGAATTACCCCTGTGCCTGGGAGCTGCGGGACCCCACCGAGGAGGAATATCCCAAGGTGCCGGTGAAGCTGAAAAACAACTGGTTTACCCGGCCCCTGAGCATGGTCACTGAGATGTACTCCCTGCCCGCCTACAACGGGCTGGACCCCAACCCCCTGATGGCCCCCTTCTTTATCCTGTTTTACGGGATCATGATGGCGGACATGGGGTACGGGCTGCTGATGATGATCGCTTCGGTGGTGGTGCTGAAAAAGTCCCGGCCCCGTGCGGGGATGCACAATTTCTTCGCTCTGCTGGGATTGTGCGGTGTGAGCACCTTTATTATGGGCGCCGTCACCGGGGGCTTCTTCGGCGACTTTATTCCCCAGCTTTTGAAGCTCATCAACCCGGAGAGTACCTTTGTCTGGTTCTGGCCCACCCTGTTTACCCCCCTGGAGGACACCATGATGATCCTGGTGGGGGCCATGGCCCTGGGTTTTGTTCAGATCCTGGTCGGTATGGCCATCAGCTTTGTAAAGAAGCTGCGCCGGGGCCAGGTGATGGACGCCATCTGGGAGGAGATCACCTGGTGGGTGGTCTTTGCCGGACTGGCTCTGGCCATTCTTGGTGTGACCAACGTGGTGATTATTCTGGGCGGCGTGATGGTGGTGGCCGGACCCATTCTCACTGAGAAGGGCTTTGGCAAGATTACCGGCATTTTCGGCTCTCTCTATAACCACGTGACGGGCTACTTTGGCGACATCCTGTCCTACTCCCGTCTGATGGCTCTGATGCTGGCAGGCAGCGTCATCGCCCAGGTGTTCAACACCCTGGGCGCTATCCCGGGGAATGTGGTGATTTTTATTATCATCTCCATGCTGGGCAACGCGCTGAACTTTGCCCTGAACCTGCTGGGATGCTACGTCCACGACTTGCGTCTGCAATGTCTGGAATACTTCAATAAGTTCTATGAGGATGGAGGCAAGCCCTTCCGTCCCATGAAGCTGGATACCAACTACTATGATGTGGTGAAATAAAAGGAGGACAACACAATGGATATGAATCAACTGATCGAATTGCAGCAGAGTGCAACCTTCCTGGGCAGCATCGGCGGTCTGGCCCTGGCCCTGCTGGGCGCGGGCCTGGCGGCGGTGCTCAGCGGCATCGGCTCCGCCAAGGGCACCGGCATCGCCGGCGAGGCAGGCACCGGCCTGCTGTGTGAGGACCCCAGCAAGTTTGGTAAGGTCATGATTCTTCAGGTTATCCCCGGCACCCAGGGCCTGTACGGTCTGGTGGTGTGGTTCTTCGCCGTGTTCCGCATGGGCCTGCTGTCCGGTACCCTGCCTGAGCTCACCGTGGCTCAGGGCATGCAGTACTTTGTGGCCTGCCTGCCCATGGCGCTGGGCGGCCTGTTCTCCGCCATCGCTCAGGGCCGCGTGGCTGCCGGTTCCATCAACATTCTGGCCAAGAAGCCCGATGACTGGTCCAAGGGCATGGTGCTGTGTATCACCGTTGAGTTCTACGCCATTCTGTCTCTGCTGGCCTCCATGCTGATGATCATCAACATCAGCGCCTGAGCCGGGAAAGGAACGCGCTATGGACGGAATTGAAAAAATCACGGCCCGGATCCAGGCCGATGGCCAGGCGGAGCTGGACCGTCTGAAAGCGGACGTCCAGCACCAGCTTCAGGACATCCATACCCAGACCCAGGACCAGGTGGACCGGGAGCGGCAGGATATCCTCTCCCGGGGCGAGAAGGCCGCCGCGGAACGTCTGGAGCGGCTGAAATCCGCCGCTGAGATGGAAAAGCGGAAGCTGGCCCTGGCGGCCAAGCAGGAGGTGCTCTCCGAGGCTTTTGATCAGGCCCTGGAGCAGCTGTGCGCCCTGCCCGACGAGCAGTACATCCAGCTGCTCACCCACCTGGTGCTCCAGGCGGTGTCCACGGGCAAGGAGCAGCTGGTCTTCTCCCCCAAGGACCGCAACCGCATTGGCAAGCAGGTGGTGGTGGCCGCCAACGAGGCCCTGGTGAAAAACGTGGCCCCTGAGCTGCCCGAGTCCATCACTGACTCCAAGGTGGGCGCCTTTGTGGGCAAGCTGGTCAACAGCGCCACCGCCCAGATCACCGGTACCGGTCTGCTGTCCCTGTCGGAGGAGACCCGGAATATCCGGGGCGGCTTTATTCTGGTGGATGGCCCCATCGAGGTCAACTGTGCCTTTGAGACTCTGGTGCGGCTGCAGCGGGAGAAGCTGGAAAAACAAGTGGCCGACATTTTGTTTGAGGCCTGAGGGTGAGGAGGGATACCTTGTCTCACATCAAAGATACCGACTACCTGGGCATTTCCACCCGGATCCACGCCATGGAAAACCGGATGCTGACCCGGGAGCGGATGGACCGGATGATCGAGGCCCGGGACGATGCCGAGGCTTTGAAGGTCCTGTCAGAGTGCGGCTATGCAGGCGGGGAGACCATAGAGGTACAGAACCTGGAGCAGGTGCTCTCTGCCGAGCGGGCCTCCGCCTTTCGGGAGATCCGGACGGCTGTGCCCGACACCCGCATCGCCGACGTATTTCAAATTAAGTATGATTACCACAACGCCAAGGTGCTCATCAAGGCCCAGGCTATGGGCAAGGATGGGGAGCGGCTGCTCCTGTCCGGGGGCCGCTACGATCCCAAGGAGCTGTTGGAGGGGTGGCGCAAGGAGGAGCTAAGAGGTCTCAGCGACACCTTCCGCGCCGCCTTGAAGCAGGCCCAGGAGACCCTGGCGGCTACAAAAGATCCCCAGCTGTCCGACCTGGTGCTGGACCGGGCCTGCTATGAGGAGATGGCCCAGCTGGCCAAGGACACAGGAAGCAAATTCTTGCAGGGCTATGTCTCTCTGAGTGTGGATGTGGCCAACCTGCGTACCGCCGTGCGGGTCCACCGCATGGACAAGGGCAGCGACTTTTTAAGCCAGGTCCTGCTGCCTGGCGGCAGCGTCTCTCCCCGGGCCATTGCCGCCCAGCGGGGCGAGGATTTGGCCAGTCTGTTCCAGGCTGGACCTCTGGCGGCGGCTGCGGAGCTGGGCAGCAAGCTGGCCCAGCCGGGGGCTGGAGCCCTCACCGCCTTTGAGCGGGAGTGCGACAACGCCCTCACTGCCTATCTGGAGGCCGCCCGCCGGGTGCCCTTTGGAGAGCAGGCGGTCATTGGCTACCTGTACGCCAAAGAGGCGGAGCTCACCGCCGTGCGTACTATTCTGGCCGGCCGCCGGGCGGGCCTGAGCGGGGAGCGCATCCGGGAGCGGCTGCGGGAAACCTATGTGTAAGGGAGGTGGATGGACATGTATCGCATTGCGGTGATCGGTGACGCGGACAGCGTGCTGGGCTTTCAGGCCCTGGGGCTGGAGGTGTGCCCGGTAAACAGCGCGGACGAGGCGCGACAGGCCATCCACCGGATGGCCCGGGAGAACTACGCCATCCTCTACCTCACCGAGCAGCTGGCAGCCCAGCTGAAAAACGACATTGCCCGCTACCAGGACGCGGTCACGCCCGCCATCATTTTGATTCCCGGGAAGGAAGGTTCCCTGGGCATCGGTATGGCCAACGTGAAGAGCGCTGTGGAGCGTGCCGTGGGCGCCGATATTTTGTAACTTGCTTTTCTTAAAAGAAAAGTATGCAACCGCTTTCTTGAAAGAAAGCTTGGCAAAGAACTTGGCGCAAAACTACGTTTTGCTTCTGCGCTTGCCTAGGAGAGGGCGCGAATGGAAAGTTTGGCAGCCATCTCGAAAAACTTAGCGTGAAATGAAATTTCACGCATCGGAAATTTTTGCGCCGCTTTTTATAAAAAGCGGATGGGGTCCAGGGGCAAAGCCCCTGGCGAAGAAAGAAGGTTTGTTAGCCTATGGGAAAAATCGTTAAGGTCTCCGGCCCTCTGGTGGTCGCCACCGGAATGACCGAGGCCAACATGGCCGACGTGGTCCGTGTGGGCGAGCAGCGCCTCATTGGCGAGATCCTCACCATGACCGGCGACTCCGCCTCCATCCAGGTCTACGAGGAGACCTCCGGCCTGGGTCCTGGTGCGGAAGTGGTCACCACCGGCGCCCCTCTGTCCGTAGAGCTGGGCCCCGGCCTCATTGAGAATATCTACGACGGCATCCAGCGTCCCCTGGAGGTCATCATGGAGAAGGTGCAGGGCAACAACCTGCCCCGCGGCGTGGAAGTGCCTGCCCTGGACCGGGAGAAGAAGTGGGAGTTTACCCCCACCGTGGAGCCCGGCGCCCAGGTCATTGGCGGCGACGTCATTGGCACCGTCCAGGAGACCGACTCCATCCTCCACAAGATCATGATCCCCCCCAAGATGCAGGGCAAGATCGTCTCCATCCAGGGCGGCTCCTACACCGTCACCGAGACGGTGGCCGTGCTGGAGCAGCCTGACGGCACCAAGACTGAGCTCTCCCTCATGCAGAAGTGGCCCGTCCGTGTGGGCCGCCCCTACAAGCACAAGTATCCTCCCACCATCCCTCTCCAGTCCGGACAGCGGATCGTGGACACCTTCTTCCCCGTGGCCAAGGGCGGCACCGCCGCCATCCCCGGCCCCTTCGGCTCGGGCAAGACGGTGATGCAGCACGCCCTGGCCAAGTGGTCTGACGTGGACCTGGTGGTCTACATCGGCTGCGGCGAGCGCGGCAACGAGATGACCGACGTACTCCGGGAGTTCCCTGAGCTGGTAGATCCCCGTACCGGCCAGTCTCTGATGAAGCGTACCGTGCTGATTGCCAACACCTCCGATATGCCCGTGGCCGCCCGTGAGGCGTCCATCTACACCGGCATCACCATCGCCGAGTACTTCCGGGACATGGGCTACGACGTGGCCGTCATCGCCGACTCCACCTCCCGCTGGGCCGAGGC
>CAJLCG010000016.1 GCA_905205085.1 uncultured Oscillospiraceae bacterium | reverse complement strand
CCCTGTGAATGGGTCCTCCGGCCGATGATCATCGGCCCAGGCGCATTTTAAAGTCCCGATACCCAAATTGGGTCAGACGGGTAAGATTTCCCGCCCGGTCCAGCTTCCAGATGTCGGGCAGGGGCATGCCATTAAAGGTGTTGTTTTTGCAGGTGGTATAGATGGCCATGTCACCGAAGAGGACCAGGTCACCCACATGCAGCTCACGCGCAAAGGAGTAGTCCCCCACCACATCTCCGGCCAAACAGGTGGGCCCGGCCAGGCGGAAGGGGTAGCCCTCCCCCGCCTCAGTGTCCGCCCCCAGGATGGGGGGCTGGTAGGGCATCTCCAGCACGTCGGGCATGTGGCAGGCGGCGCTGGCATCCAGAATGGCGATCTTAGTGCCGCTGTTCTCCACGATATCCAGCACCCGGCTGACAAAGTAGCCCGCATTCAGGGCCACCGCCTCCCCGGGCTCCAGGTAGACGGTGACGCCCCACGCCTGCTGGGCGTGGCGGATGCAGTCCTCCAGAGTATTGAGGTCGTAGTCGGGGCGGGTGATGTGGTGCCCGCCCCCCATGTTGAGCCATTTCATCCGGGGCAGAATGTCCCCGAACTTCTCCTCCACCGCCGCTAAGGTGGTCTTGAGGTCGTCCGAGTTCTGTTCGCACAGGGTGTGGAAGTGAAGGCCGTCCAGCAGTTCCAGGGTATCCTCGTCCATCTCCTTGTCCCACACGTCCCGGGTCACCCCCATGCGGCTGCCGGGGGCGCAGGGGTCGTAGATGGCATGGCCCTCCTGGGTGGAGCACTGGGGATTGATGCGCAGGCCCAGGCTCTTACCCGCCTGCTTGCCCCGGGGGCCAAAGGCCTTCAGCTGGTGGATGGAGTTAAAGACGATGTGGTCGGCGTATTGCAGGAGCTCCTCAAACTCGTCCTCCCGGTAGGCCCCGCAGAACACGTGGACCTCCCCCTGGGGCATCTCCTCCTTGCCCAGCCGGGCCTCATAGAGGCCGCTGGCCTCGGTGCCCGCCAGGTACTGGGACAGGAGGGGGTAAAAGTCATAGTTGGAAAAAGCCTTCTGGGCCAGCAGAACCTTGCAGCCGGTACGCTCTGCCAGGGCGGCAAGCACCTGGCCGTTTTCCCGCAGCCGCTCCTGGTCGATCACATAGGCGGGGGTGGGAAGCTCAGCAAACAGGGCTTGGGGGTCGTAGTTTCCAAGGCCCGCAAACTGGGGATCTTGTAAGGTCTTATATCCCATCAGTCCACCAGCACGGGGTTGTGGTTCTCGCTGCGGGGCAGGCCGTACTTGTCCAGGGCATCCAGGAAGGGATCGGGATCAAACTCCTCCACGGTGTGTACGCCCTTCTCGGTCCACTTGCCGGTGAGCAGCATGAGAGCGCCGCACATGGCGGGCACGCCGGTGGTGTAGCTGATGGCCTGGCTGGCCACCTCCTTGTAGCACTCCTGGTGGTCGCACACGTTGTAGATGTAGTAGGTCTTGTCCTTGCCGTCCTTCTTGCCGGTGAAGATGCAGCCGATGTTGGTCTTGCCGTGGGTACGGGGGCCCAGGCTGGCGGGGTCGGGCAGCAGAGCCTTCAGGAACTTGATGGGCACGATCTGCTGGCCCTCAAACTCGATGGGGGTGGTGGACAGCATACCCACGTTCTCCAGGCACTTCATGTGGGTGAGGTAGCTCTGGCCGAAGGTCATGAAGAAGCGGATGCGCTTGACCTCGGGGATGTTCTCGGCCAGGGACTCGATCTCCTCGTGGTGCAGCAGGTACATGTCCTTCTCGCCCACCTGGTCGAAGTTATACTCCCGCTTGATGCTCATGGCGGGGATCTCCACCCAGTGGCCGTCCTCCCAGTAGGAACCGGGGGCGGACACCTCACGCAGGTTCACCTCGGGGTTGAAGTTGGTGGCGAAGGGGTAGCCGTGGTCGCCGCCGTTGCAGTCCAGGATGTCGATGGTGTCGATGGTGTCAAACTCGTGCTTCTTGGCGTAGGCGCAGTAGGCCTGGGTCACGCCGGGGTCAAAGCCGCAGCCCAGCAGAGCGGTGAGGCCGGCCTTTTCAAACTTCTCCCGGTAGGCCCACTGCCAGGTGTAGTCGAAGTAGGCGGAAAATCCCTTCTCCTTGCAGCGCTTCTCGTAGGCGGCCTTCCACTCGGGCTCCTCAATGTCCTCGGGCTCGTAGTTGGCGGTGTCCATGTAGTTGACGCCGCACTCCAGGCAGGCGTCCATGATGGTCAGGTCCTGGTAGGGCAGGGCGATGTTCATCACCAGGTCGGGCTGGTAGCTCTTAATGAGGGCCACCACTTCCTCCACCTTGTCGGCGTCCACCTGGGCGGTGGTGATCTTGGTGGCGGTCTTTCCTTCCAGCTCGGCGGCCAGCTTGTCACACTTGGACTTGGTGCGGCTGGCGATGCACAGCTCGGTAAACACCTCGCTGACCTGGCAGCACTTGCGGATGGCTACGTTGGCCACGCCGCCGCAGCCGATGACTAATACTCTGCTCATAATATATTCTCCTTTTTCCTTCTTATTTTGTGCGCTTCCGTCCCGTTTGGGGCGGAATGTTGTGTTTTTTATTTGGACAGGGCCAGCAGCAGCTCCCGCAGCACCTTGCAGGCGGCGGCGGTGGACACTCCACTCTGGTCCAGCATGGGGGCCAGCTCGTTCACATCGGCTCCCACTACGTTGGTTTTGGCCACCATCTGGATGGCCTCCAGCAGCTGGGGGAAGGTGACGCCCCCCGCCTCGGGGGTGCCGGTGCCGGGGAAGGCAGAGGGGTCCAGGCAGTCCAGGTCGATGGTGAAGTACACCGGCGTGCCGCTGAGGGCCAGCCACCGGGTCAGCTCCTCCAACCCGTCAAAGTTAAAGGGGTGCAGGTCGGTGTGGACCTTGGCAAAGCGGAACTCCTCCCGCTCCCCGCTGCGGATACAGAACTGGTGGATACGCCCATCCCCCACCAGGTCGTGGCAGCGGCGCAGAACACAGGCGTGGCTGAGTTTCGCTCCCAGGTAGTCGTCCCGCAGGTCGGCGTGGGCGTCAAAGTGGATGACGTGGACATCGGGATACCGCTTGTGGATGGCCCGGAAGCTGCCCAGAGTCACCAGGTGCTCACCGCCCAGCAGCAGGGGCAGCTTGCCCGCAGCCAAAATATCCTCTGCCCGGGTCTCAATGTCCAGCAGGGCCAGCTCCGCGCTGCCAAAGCACAGCTCCAAATCGCCGCTGTCGAAGATGCGATAGTCAGTCAGGTCCTTGTCCTGGTAGGGGCTGTACGTCTCCAGGCCGAAGCTCTCGTGGCGCATGGCGGAGGGGCCGAAGCGGGCCCCGGGACGGAAGCTGGTGGTGGAGTCAAAGGGAGCGCCGAACAGGACGATCTTCGCCTCCTCAAAGCTGCTGTCACAGCCGATAAAGGTCTCAATATTGGGGGTCATTATTCTACCTCCTCCAACATCTCCTCCAAAAACGCGGGCAGGAAGAAGGCCCCCGCGTGGAGGCGGACGGTGTAATACTTGGTTTTCAGGTGTAATTTCAGCCACTTCTCCCGGTCGAAGTCGTCGATGGGGTGGTACTTCTTGCTGGCAAAGCCGAAGAGCCAGTACCCGGCGGCGTAGGTGGGGATGTGGGCCTGGTAGACCCGGCTGATGGGGAAGGTGCTGACGATGCGCTTGTGGCTGCGCTGCATGGCCTGGGCGTCGTGGCGGTAGAAGGGGCTGCCCTGCTGGTTTACCATAATTCCATCGTCCTTCAGGGCGTTGTAGCAGATGCCATAGAACTCCCGGGTAAAGTAGCCCTCGGAGGGGCCGAAGGGGTCGGTGGAGTCCACGATAATGAGGTCGTACTGGGCCTTGCGGCGGCGGATGAAGCGCAGAGCGTTGTCAAAGTAGATGTGCACCCGCTTGTCGTCCAGACGGCAGGCGTTTTCCGGCAGGTACTGGCGGCAGGCGCTGACCACGTCCTCGTCCATCTCCACCAGGTCGATGGACTGGATGCACTCGTACCGGGCCAGCTCCTTCACCACGCCTCCGTCCCCCGCGCCGATGACCAGCACGTCCTGGACGTTGGGGTGGACGGCCATGGGCACGTGGGTGATCATCTCGTCGTAGATAAACTCGTCCCGCTCGGTGAGCATCACGTTCCCGTCCAGGGTGAGCACCTTGCCAAACTCCGGGGTGTCGTAGATGTCGATCTGCTGGTAGTCGCTCTTCTTAGAGTAGAGGTGCCGATCCACCCGCAGGCTGTGCTTGACGTCGGGGGTATGAAATTCACTGAACCACAGTTCCATCAGCCCACCTCCTGGGTCAGAATATTGATGTGCTCAATGTCCGGGTCCTCGGTGCCCGTCATGGAGCAGCCCTTGGCCTTGGCGTACTGGATGTACTCCAGAATTTCCTTGGTAATCCGCTCGCCGGGGGCCAGGATGGGAATTCCCGGGGGGTAGCACATGACAAACTCACTGCACACCTTGCCCACGCTGTCCTCCAGAGGGACGCTCTCCTTGTCGGCGTAGAAGGCCTCCTGGGGACTGGTGACCACCTCGGGGTCGATGTACTCCTGGTTCATCAGGCCGCTGCTGTCGGTCTGGTAGCGGCGGCGGATCTCCGCCAGGGCGCTCACCAGCCGCTCCAGCTCCTGGTACCGGTCGCCGATGGACAGATAGGCCAGAATGTTGCCGATGTCGCCAAACTCGATCTGGATGTCGTACTCGTCCCGCAGCAGGTCATAGACCTCGATGCCCGCCAGACCGATGTCCCGGGTGTGGACGGAGAGTTTCGTCGGGTCAAAGTCGAAAATGGAGTCCCCGTTCACCAGCTCCCGGCCGAAGGCATAGTAGCCGCCGATGGCGTTAATTTCCTCCCGGGCATACTCCGCCATGGCCACCACCTGGCGAAACACCTTCTTGCCCCGCAGGGCCAGGTTCCGTCGGCTGATGTCCAGGCTGGACATGAGCAGGTAGCTACCCGAAGTAGTCTGGGTCAGGTTGATGATCTTGCGCACGTGGCCCTCCTGGATGGCGGGGCCGGTAAGCAGCAGGCTGGACTGGGTGAGGCTGCCGCCGCTTTTGTGCATGGACACCGCCGCCATATCCGCTCCGGCATCCATGGCGGAGACAGGCATGTTCTCGCCAAAGTAGAAGTGGGTGCCGTGGGCCTCGTCGGCCAGGCAGTACATTCCCGCCTCGTGGGCCATCTTCACAATGGAGCGCAGGTCGGAGCAGATGCCGTAGTAGGTGGGGTTATTCACCAGCACGGCCACCGCGTCCGGGTTCTCCCGGATGGCCTTGGCCACCTGCTCCCGCTTCATGCCCAGAGAAATGCCCAGACGGTGGTCCACCTCCGGGTTTACATACACGGGAATGGCGCCGCACAGCACCAGAGCGTTGATGACGCTGCGGTGGACGTTGCGGGGCATGATGATCTTGTCCCCCCGCTTGCACACCGACAGCACCATGGTCTGCACCGAGCTGGTGGTGCCACCCACCATCAAAAAGGCGTGGGCCGCCCCGAAGGCGTCGGCGGCCAGCTCCTCCGCCTGGCGGATGACCGAGATGGGGTGACACAGGTTGTCCAGGGGCTTCATGCTGTTTACGTCAATGCTGACGCACTGCTCCCCCAAAAACTCCGTCAGCTCCGGGTTACCCCGGCCCCGCTTATGGCCGGGCACGTCGAAGGGCACCACCCGCATCTGCCGGAAGGTCTGCAGGGCCTCGTAGATGGGGGCCCGGTTTTGATCCAGAATACGCTCGTTTTCCATTGGCCAACACCTCACCAAAACAAAAAACACAAGCTGTATTTGAACAGCTTGTGTTTGAATCAGCAGGTATGCTCTCCCCCTGGTCTCCAGGATTTGACAATCTCCGCGCCGCAAAGGGGACTTTGCGTGGGAAGAGGCCGTGGGAAGGATGATTCTGGTACTGAGAGTCTATATAGCAACAAGATACTTTTACTACTCTTATTGACCGTTTCACAAGTCTGCGCAAATACGCATTTCGGTTATAAAGTAACCAACTTATAAAATTTGAGCTTTTAACTCAATCAATAAGGCGGTGACCCGCCAATCGGCAGTGGACCCGGCTGTCCGTATGGCCTTAACTCCCGCAGGAGTGGTCCCAGTATGCTTGGCCAGATAAACTCCAGTCAAATTACCAAAACTATAACATGGGTTTTTATCCGTGTCAATCCTCTGGGGCAAAAACTTGCAATTTTCCTTTCATCCCTTCTGTCCCAGTCTGACCTGCTGGTCTCCCTCTGCTTTTTCTGCCATGTTTTTTCAGGCCGCAGCTGGGTTTTCCCTGGAAGAACAGTTCCCAAAAATAAGGATTTATGGTATACTGTTATACTACAATCTTGTCCAACAGACATGCAGGGAGGTTGGGTAAAATGTATCTGTATCCGTTTCTATGCAACTTTTTCCACCCCCAGCAGTTCTTATGTTGATTACACACAGACGGGTCTGGGCTGGAAACAGGCGGGCCCCATCTTATTGTGGGCACCGCACACCTGACAAGCCTTCGCATTTCTCTGCGGGTCTTTCTGGTTGAGCCACTGTTTTTTTCACCAATACACATAATGGGAAAGGGAGGAGCCCGTGTTTGGCGTTATAAATTACAGCGTTTCCCAGATTAACATGCCGGCCGTGCTTGTAGCCAACGGGTTGGGAAGCTGCCTTATGCTTGCCGTTCTGCTCAGCAGGCACAGACGAGTCAGAATGGTTTCTTTTGACGGCAAGCTCTTCTATTTGATGTGCTTGCTGTGCTTGACTTTGTGCATGTTGGAAACTACCTCCTTTGCTTTGGACGGAAAGCTTTTTGCCGGGGCAATGGAACTGGCTATGTTCTTAAACTGCCTGTCTCTGGCCCTTGCAGTTACCCTTGCTTTCCTTTGGGTCTGCTATGTGGACTTCCGGCTGTTTCGGGACCGCCATCGGCTGCACAAGCGGTATTCCATCGGGGGAATTCCCGCTGTTTTAATTGCTGTGCTTGCTTTTTGCAATCTGTTTTTTAATATATTTTTTGGAGTCACTTCGGACAACAACTACTATCGCACCCCACTGTTTCTTCTGCCCTGCCTGGTCATATACGGTTATATGACCTACGGCGCAATTTTGTCCTTCCGCAGCCGCAGCCAGATGGATCAGTATCTCTTTATGCCGGCTATGTCCTTCCTTGTGCCAATCTATGTGGGCAGCGTCATTCAGCTGCTCAACTACGGAATTGCCCTGATCTGGGCTTCGGTGGCCCTGGGACTCATCTTGCTCTATATCAATCTGCAAAGCGAAGAGATCTTCCTGGACCCCCTGACCAATCTGTATAACCGGAACTATCTGGTACACCATATGGATCGTATCTCCCGGCAGGTCACTGCCGACCATTCCATTACCGGAATTCTGCTGGATGTGAACAATTTTAAATACATCAACGACACCTATGGACATATCAAGGGCGATGCTGTGCTGCGCGCAATGGGCGAAATTTTGCTGCGCGCCACTGATCGGAACCAGACCGTGGTGGCCCGGTATGGCGGCGACGAATTTCTGATTCTCCTCCACTCCGCACAGCCGGAAAGTCTCCAGCAGATCAAAGACAGTATTCAGCGTGAGCTGCAGGCCTACAATGCCTCCAACCATACGCTGCCTCCCCTCTCCATTTCCGCCGGAATTGCAACGCTGGTTCACACCGATGTATTTTCCTTCTTCCAGGAGATGGACGCTAAAATGTACGCAGATAAAAAGGCCTTTTACCTGCGGGGAGAAGCGGAAGAACCCGCTGTCCCCAGCAAAGAGTAACAGGCAGGAACAGGAGTGGATTTGTTATGTCGGTGGGAAAGACTCCCTCCAGATTCTACAACCTGATTTTAAACGGCGTTATTCTGGTCTTTGTAGCGGTGCTGCTGATTTTCTCCATCTTTTTGGTGCGCACCAAGCTGCTGCAAAACACCCAGAGCATGGGCATGGCCCTGGTCCACAGCTACGCGCTGGAGGAGGAAATGAACATCGCCACGATGGAAAACTACCTCTCCTTAGCCAGCCAGTATCTGGACGATATGATTGAAGAGGGAAGCAGCACCGATGAGATCCAGGCCTGGCTGGCCGGATATTTCTCCAAATTGACCAGCATCATTGGAGAAGGTGTGGCTGACTTCTACGCGGTCATCGATTCCACCATTGTGGCCCCCAATCCCTGGGAGGGAGACGCCACCTATCAATACGCACAGACCCAGTGGTACCAGCAGGCCGTGCAGGCCAACGGGGCTATTGTACACGGTAATCTCTATGAGGATGCCGTCACCGGGCAGCAGATTTTTACCATCTCCAAGGCCCTCTCCCGTCCCGGCTATGTGCTGGCCATGGATGTTTATATCCAAAACCCCACCCTGCACAACACCGTTCAGACCCTGCCTGAGAACTGCTCCTATTTTTTGTGTGATGAAAACGGCACGCTGCTCTACTCGGTAACCAAATGGAACATGGACGAGGCCTCTCTCCAGAAGTACGCCGACTACATCATGGCGGGCATCGCCGACGGCTCCCTGCTGTCCTATGACGCCGTCCTCACGGACCCGGAAGGGGTCTCCCGGGGGATCTACTGCCAGGCCATGGATAATGGCTGGACCGTGATGATGACCATTCCCACAGAGCAGATTCTGATGGGAGAACAGAATACGGTTGTTTACCTCATATCCGGGGTGGCCATTGTTCTCTTTCTGGTTCTGGCATTTATGACCATTCAAGACTTTTTCCGTACCCGCCGCATGAAAAAAGCGGATGACACTGCGCATATGCTGGGCGACTCTTTTTACTCCATTTACCTGGTCAATGTCCGGGACAAGACCTACGAAGGATTTAAAGTCTCGGAAGATCTGATGTATCTGCCCAGGAAAGGCGACTACACAGCCCTCATTGAGGCCATGCGACCCTTGGTACATCCCAGTACCTTCCCGCTGTTTGAGACAAGCTTTTCTCTGGAGAGCATCCGTCAGCGGATGGAGCAGGGCATTGCCGACTATGGCGGCGACTATCAGCGTCAGTTTGTGGATACCTACCGCTGGGTCAACATCCGCACCCTCTATGACCATGACCTGGCCCCGGATGAGGTCATTTTGTGCTTCCGGGATGTGGACGAAGAAAAGCGGCGGGAGCTGCAGCACACCATTATTCTGCAGGATGCCCTGGATGCAGCCCAAAAGAGCACCAAGGCCAAGTCGGAATTTTTCAGCAACATGTCTCACGATATGCGCACTCCCCTTAACGCCATTATCGGCTGCTGCACCCTGGCGGAGCAGACCCGTCAGCCCGGGGACGACCAAAAAGTCTGGGACTATCTGAAGAAAATCCAGTTTGCCGGAAGCCAGCTGCTGGGCCTGATCAACGATATTCTGGAGCTGTCCCGCATGGAGGCCGGAAAGAACCATCTGGAACAGCGAGAATTGGATCTGCAAGCCCTTCTTCTCAATATCTCCGACCTATTCCGGGACCGTGCCCAGGCGGATGGGAAAACCCTTCAAGTCCATATCGATTTTCAGGACCCCATGGTTATCGGCGATGAGAAGAAACTCAGCCAGATCATCAACAATCTGCTCTCTAATGCCGTAAAATATACTAACCCCGGCGGCGAAATCCGTCTGGATGCCCGACAGTTCTCCTTCCAACAGCACAATAAGTACCAAATTGTAGTGGAGGATACCGGCATCGGTATGTCTTCCTCCTTCCTGAAGCATCTTTTTGACCCGTACAGCCGGGAGACCACCTTCTCTCCCCACCCCACGGTGGGCAGCGGACTGGGTATGGCTATTGTAAAAAGCCTGGTACAGCAGATGAGCGGAGAGATTTCTGTGACCAGCCAGCTGGGCGAAGGGAGCCGCTTTACCATCACTATCCCGCTAAAAAATTCCCGGCAGGAGCACGCTGTGCACCATAGCCCTTCTTCCCCAGATCATCCCCCCTTTGACTGGGCCAGGCGAACCATCCTGGTGGCAGAGGACAATGAACTCAACCGTGAGATTGTCACCGAGGTCCTTCAGCAATTTGGTGCTCAGGTCCTCACCGCAGTAAACGGCGCGGAAGCGGTACGGATCTTCCTAGCCTCCCCTGTTTACTCCATTGATGCCATTCTCATGGATATGCAGATGCCGGAAATGGACGGCTGCCAGGCAGCCAGCGCCATCCGCAGCTCCGGCCGGGCCGATGCCCAGGGGGTCCCCATCATCGCGGTGACCGCCAACGCCTTTGCCGAGGACATCGCCCGGACCACCCAGGCCGGCATGAACGACCACGTATCCAAACCCATTGACAGTAAGCAGCTCAAACAGGTCATGCAGACGCGGATCACCCTGTGGGACACCCAACACCGGGCGCCCCAGGACCACGACAGACAGGAGGAAAAATAACGTGAGCCTCTCCCAAGAAGATACCCTTCTCATCGTAGACGACGAGGAAGTCAATCGTGCCATTTTGGCCAACATTTTTTCCTCGGAGTATGCGATCCTGGAGGCGGAGGACGGACAGGTCGGGCTGGACGCCATTCAGGCCCACTCCAGCTCCCTGAGCGCCATTTTACTGGATGTGGTCATGCCCCGGGTCAACGGCCTTGAAGTGCTGCGCCGGCTGCATCAGCAGGGACTGACCCAGCGTATCCCGGTTTTTCTGATCACCGCCGATCTTGGCGGAGAGACCATGCGCCAAGCCTACGAGCTGGGTGTCATGGACGTGATCTTCAAGCCGGTGATCCCCTATGTGGTCCAGCGGCGAGTCAACTCGGTGGTAGAGCTGTTCCGGGCCCGGCGCAGGCTGGGCGCCGAGGTGGAGCGGCAGCGGGACCAGCTACTTCTCCAGGCAGAAAAGCTGGCCGAGATGGGCATCGGCATGGTGGAGGCCCTGGCCACCGCCATCGAATTTCGAAGCGACGAGTCGGGAGAGCACGTACACCGCATCCACGACATCACCTGCCATCTGCTGAGCAATACCCCCCTGGGGGAAGGACTCTCCCAGGAGCAGATCCGCCAGATCGGCCTGGGCGCCGTCACCCACGACGTGGGTAAGATCTCCATTCCCGACGCCGTGCTCAACAAAAAGGGCCGCCTGACGCCGGAAGAATATGAACTGATGAAGACCCACACGGTCAAAGGTGCCCAGCTGCTCTCCCAGATCCCCCAGATGCGGGATCATGCCGCCTACCGCTATGCCTACGACATCGCCCTTCACCATCATGAGCGCTGGGACGGCGGCGGATACCCCCACCACCTGGTGGGAGATGAGACCCCTATCTGGACGCAGATCGTCTCGCTGGCCGACGTATACGACGCCCTGGTCAGCAAGCGCTGCTACAAAGACGCCTTTTCTGCCCAGAAAGCCATGGATATGATCCTGGGTGGGGAGTGCGGCGTGTTCAATCCCAAGCTGCTAAAGTACTTCCAGCAGGCCGAGCCGGTCCTGCGTAAATTCTATCCCCATATGGAAGGAGTGGGCTGACCATGGACGAGAGAAAAAAACAACAGCTGGAGGCAGCAGGCATCGATGTGGCCGACGCCCTGGCCCGCTTTATGGACAACGAGGCACTGATGCTCAAATTTCTGCTCCGCTTTCCCCAGGATCAGAACTTTTCCCTGCTCAAGCAGGCTATGGACAGCGGGGATGTCACCCAGGCCTTTGAGGCGGCCCACACCCTCAAGGGTGTGACCGGAAACCTGGCTATGACGCAGCTATTTCAGCAAGTGAGCCTTCTGGTGGAGGACCTGCGAAACCAAAATCTGTCGGCTGCCCAGGTCCGGATGCCCGAGCTGGAGGCCCAGTATTCCCGCATTCTTGCAGCGCTGAACGTGCTGGCATAGCATACTTTGCAACGCCGCCGAACGGCGCTGGCGCAACGCAGAGAAAATTTTTCAGCTTGATTCTTTCTGCCGGAAACAAAAAAACGGGCGGAGGATGACCATCCTCCGCCCGGTGGAACCACCCGCCTTTGCGGGTGGTTTTCTTTTTATCCAAAGCCTCCCCCATAGGGCGGGAAGTGGATTATACCTCCGGCTTCTCCAGCTCGGGCAGAGCAGGAACCTTGCCGCAGTCGGTGCAGATATCCTGATCCGAGGCCCCGTTGCAGTTGACATAGCTCTCGCCCACGGTGGCAACCGCACCAAACTCCACAGGGACCGCCACGCAGATATCCTGGGTAATGGTAAAGAAGCAGGAGCCGTTCTTCACACCGCCGCACACCTCCCGGCCGGGGGTAACCACAGGATTGCCGCAGCACTTGGTGGTGGTCATGCCGGTCTGGGCAAAGGGAGTCACAGTGACAGGAACACAAATAGAGGCAGACTGATAGCCCACAGCGGGACAAGTCTGAGTTTCATTGAGCAGTTCGGGATTTAAAGCCATACGAAAAACTCCTTTCTGGCAATCGCCATTCTCATCCTATGCCCAGGCGGAAAAACGGTTCCCCGCTCCCGGCAGCCCAACAGGATAGGGGCAATCTCTTTGGGCGTGCATAGTATGAAGTGGGATATTTTCCCAGAAGGAGGTAACACACATGGGTGTTACAAATTCCAATAAAGTCATTAACACCGACCGCATTCTCTGCGACGGTGCTCTGCGTGTCACTCTGGCGCTGACAGCTGCGCCGGACATCGTTTCCAATCCCACCGATATCGTGCTGGTCCTGGACCGCTCCGGCAGCATGACCGGAAGCCCGCTGGCAAACTTGAAGCTGGGGGCCAATACCTTTATCGACCTCATTGACGAGGCCACCGACAGCACCAAGGACGGCCAGATCGGCTCAGGCAGCCGAATGGGCGTGGTCAGCTTTTCCAGTACCGCTGTGGCCAATACCCAGCTGATCACCTCTGTGGACGACCTGAAAGCCGCCGTAGACGGCCTGTCCGCCGGCGGCAGCACCAACCACGCCGACGCCTTTGCCAAGGCGACCCAGCTGTTTGACCCGGCCTCCCCCAACGCCAAGGTCATGGTGCTGTTTACCGACGGCAACACCACCATCGGTGCCCCTCCCGCCCCCGTGGCGGCTGCTGCCAGGGCCCAGGGAATCATCATTTACTGTATCGGCCTCATCGGCTCCGACGGCCTGGATATCAGCGCATTGAACAACTGGGCCACCGACCCGGACGCCTCCCACGTGGCGGTAACGCCGGACGCCGCCGACCTGGAAGAGCTCTTTGCAGAGCTGGCCGCCAACATCTCCAAACCGGGCGCAACCGATATTGTCATTGATGAAGTGGTCAACCCGGACTTTGTGATTACCAGCATCTCCTCCCCCACCAAAGGCTCTGCCACCATGCTGGACGCCCACTCCCTGCGGTGGAACATCGCCCAGTTGGGGGTAACCGCCAGCGAAAGCGCTACGCTGGACTTCTTTATCCGCCACGTGGGCCAGCAGCCCGGAACCAAATTGGTCAATGAGTCCATCACATATTCGGACCAAGAGGGAAACGTGGTCTCCTTCCCCAAGCCCACCGTGTCGGTGGAGTGCGATATTGTGGTGCATCCCGAACCCTGTCCGGAGCCGGTGGATCTGACCGTAGAGGGCTGTCAGGATTCTGTGCTGGTGGACCTGGGGGATGTCTATCTGGGCTCTCAGGGCCGTATCATCCAAATGGACGTGACCATCCAAAATGTCTGCCCTGGAAAACGGGTGGCTTTGGCGGCAATTCTTACCGAGGTGGACCAGGACGGCATGGAGCACCAGAGAGGCATGAAGGCTTTCACCATTCCGGCTCACAGCGCCCCGGTGTGCCGGGACGTGCTGGTCAAGTGCATCAAATTTGTGGTGCCGGAGGACCTGAATGTATCCGGCACAGCCATGTGCAGCCCCCGGAAATTTAAGGCCCGCTTCTTAGCCAACAACATTGATACCGACTACCGCTGCTGCGAGTCTACCATTACTCTTTAGCTCTCTTACTGCCGCCTGCGGGCGGTAGTACATATAGGTATCTTTGTCGCGCGTGTACTATGGTTTCAAAAAAGGATATGGAAACAGTCCAAAATATAGCTATAAAGGCATTGTTTCACCCCAACACATTTGGAAAAAGCCACAATTACATGTCCTTGTTTTTTTCTGTTATAATTACTCTACATTTGCATGGGCGGGTCCCCGGGTGTGAGCATCACACTTTTGGGGACCCGTTTTTTGTGCTCTGTTTTGTGTTAAGGTTTTAAGGAGGTTCATCTATGGAGCAAGCATCCAATCGTTATCTGGCCCAGGCTCCCATCGGGTCCCTGATGCTGAAATTTGCCGTCCCCTGTATTCTCTCTCTGCTGGTCTCATCCCTGTATAATATTGTGGATCAGATTTTTATCGGCTGGGGCGTGGGTTATCTGGGCAACGGCGCCACCAATGTGGTCTTTCCCATCACGGTCATCGCTCTTGCAGTTGCGCTGATGATCGGCGACGGCTGCGCGGCATTTCTGAGCATCTGCCAGGGCAAGCACGACACCGAGAACGCCCACCGCAGCGTGGGCAACGCCATTTCTCTGCTGCTTGTATGCAGTGCCGTTCTGGTAGTCCTGTTTGTGGTATTCCGGGACACCATTCTGGCCGCCTTCGGCGCCACCGAGAACACGCTCCCCTATGCCATCGACTATTTTAACGTCATCATCATCGGCATTCCCTTCTACATCGTCACCAACGGTCTCAACTCCATCATTCGAGCCGACGGCAACCCTAAATTTGCCATGCTGTCCACTTTGGTGGGCTGTACCATGAATGTGATCCTGGACCCCATTGCCATTTTTGTGCTGCACTGGGGCGTCACCGGCGCAGCCCTGGCCACCATCGCCGGCCAGATCGTCTCCACGGTTTTAGGGGGCTGGTATCTGTTTCGGGCCCGCTCCTTCCACCTGCGCAAGGACAGCTTTCTTCTCCGGCGCGGTCTGCTGGTCAAAATCCTGCCCCTGGGCATTAGCAGCCTGCTGACTCAGCTGTCCATTGTCATCATCATGGGCGTGATGAACACCACCCTGGTGAAGTACGGCGCCCTGTCCGAGTACGGGGCAGACATCCCCATGACGGTGGTAGGCATCGTAATGAAGGTGTTCCAGATCGTCATCGCCTTTGTGGTGGGCGTTGCCGCAGGCTGCCAACCCATTGTGGGCTACAACTACGGCGCCGGAAACGGTCAGCGGGTCCGTCAGATTTTCAAGACCATGATGCTGGCAGAGGCGGTGATCGGCCTGGTTTCCATGCTGGTATTCCAGCTCTTCCCGGTACAAATCATCTCCCTGTTTGGCAGCGAGAGCGATCTTTATAACCAGTTTGCCGTCTATTCCTTCCGCATCTATCTCTCCACCATCCTGCTGTGCTGCATTCATAAGTCCATCAGCATCTTTCTCCAGGCCCTGGGCAAGCCGGTTCAGTCCATGGTCCTCTCCCTGCTGCGGGACTTTATCCTGTGCGTGCCTCTGATTCTCATCTTCCCCTTGTTTGTGGAGCCGGGCGTCATGGGTCCCCTGTACTCCGCGCCCATTGCCGATGTTATCACCCTGCTGGTGGCAGGTGTTATGATGGCCGGCATTTTAAAGAAGCTGGATCCCTGTCACAGCCCGGCCGGAGCCGCCTGCCTGGCCAAGTAATCGTGCCGCTATCCGAAAGAAAAAGCACCCGGATCAGACATAATGATCCGGGTGCTTTTTTGGTTTCTGTCACTTCCATTTTCTGTACCGCGTCTGCGCAGCATCTCAGATTAACACGTCTGCCGCCGCTGCCGCAGGCAGGTCCAGCTGCACAGTCCCAGCGCCGCCAAAGCGGCCAGCACGCCGCAGACAAACTCCGTCCCCGGCAGGCCGGTCAGCCGGACCGGGTCATTAGAAAACCGCCCCGCTCCCATCATGACCCAGGGCACCAGTCCCCAGCACAGCACCACGATCAGGGGGATGGCCTTCAGGAGCATGGCCACATAGCTGCCGCTGAACTGGGAGAGGACCACAGTAAGGCCGCAGGCCGCCAGCGTGAGCACAACGGTCAGCCCCAGCAGGGCCAGCAGGTACTGGCCATAGGTCCAGTCGAACCAGGGGTAGTTTTCCCTCCACACACTGACCATGGGACAATTCCAAAATTTCATTGCCCCGGTGGATAGAAACGGCCCCAGGTAGACGGCGCAGTTGAGCAATGTAAGCAGCAGCCCGGACAGCAGGGCCGCCCCCATCTGGGTATTCAGTACCCGCCGCCCCCGGCGGGAGGTCCACTGCATGGCCCGGGTACGGTGCAGGGTGTCCCGTACCAGAGTGGGGGACAGCAGCAGCACCCCGCTGAAGGCGCACCAAATGGCAAAATAGTGAAAGAATTCATCTGTGTTTTCCATCACGGTGCTGGGCAAAAAACCGTAGACGCCCTGCGCCTCGGCCCGCTCAATTCTCCGGACACTGGCCTGGTGAGCCGGAGAATCCTCGCTAATTCCTCCGCCCCAGTCCAGAATAGACCCGCCGCCGCTCAGAAAGTCATACTCCTCCATAAACTTCACCATTGAGCCCAGCATGACCCGATTGGTGTTTTCATAGATCGCCCAGTCCAGCGCATTTGCCTCGTCAGACCAAGTACTGGCATTATAGATCTTCGCCCAGGCCTCATAGCTCTCATAATCGGTGATCCCCGCCTCCGCCGTCCCTGGGATCTGTGCCACCTGCCCGGCAAACTCCGCCTTCAGCTGCGCCAGCTGGTCGTCCAGTCCAGGCCGCTCCTCCGGCTCTATGGTATTCCCATAGGTCTCCAACCAGCCGGAGGCCAACTGGACCTGTGCCGCTCCCCAGTTGCTGCCGCTATTGAAATACTCCAGGTAAAAGCCGGTGCGGACCTGATAAAATATTGCCCCAATCAGGGCCATGGCCAGCAGCAGGCCGGGCTGCCAGATCTTTTTCAGTTCCCATCTCAGCAGGGCCATTTACGCCACATCCTTTCGTCCAAACCGCCTCAGCGCCAGCAGAGCCAGCCCGCCCCACACCAGCAGGTTCAACGTCAGGCTCACCGTCTCCTGCCAGGGCACCAGTCCGCTCTGCCCCAGCTCGGTAAACCAGCCGTTGATGGTCAGCCACAGGGAAACCGGGGAAAAGGTGGTAAGCAGATAGGCGCTCCACAGCCCCAGGTTGGCCAGTGTGGAGGACAGGCCCAGCAGCAGGGCACAGAAGGCCGCCGCCGCGATGGCCGCCCCGTAGGTGTTCCGGATGAGCAGGCCCGCCGCAGCTCCCATCAGGGTAAAGACCGCCACCAGCCCGCCCCCGGCCACGATCATGGCGGCAAAGTAGCCCCCCACCGTGAAGTCCGTCCAGGTAAGGAAGGGGCGGGAGTAGAGCATATCCACAAAATAGTTAAACTGGCTGGATACGCTGCCCTCCCAGATGCCGCCGTAGTCCCACAGCAGCAGGTAGGGCCCCAGGGTGAGCAGAGCCAGCAGGGCGTACAGCCCCAGGGCAGCCGCCAGGGCGGCCAGCGTCTTGCTTTTCCACAGCCTCCGCCCCGTCCGGCTGGCGCAGGCCAGGGATTGGGTGCCGCTCAGGCCCTCATAGCCCACCAGATACAGGGCGCACAGCAGGCCCAGCAGGACACTTTCCGTCAGCAGCACCCGAAACAGGGTGTCATAGAGGTATTGGTGGCTGTCATGGGTGATGGGTCCCACGTACAGGTCCAGGGCGGCTCCAGTCTGGGCCAGGTGGTCTACCCGCTCCTGGAGCAGGTCATACTTCCACTCCATCCAGCTCTGGGCCAGACGGTCCCCCTCCATGAGGCTCTGGTAAAAGCCAGTCAGCTCTCCGGTGTCGTAGTCCTCCAGGGTGTTCTCCAGCCCCGCCACCGACTGGCGCAGCAGCTCCCGGTTTTCGGTGTCCGGCAGGGCAGCCAGCCCCGCCAAAAAATTCTCATCCACCCGCTGCCCCAGAGCGGCGGCATCCGCCGAGGTATCATGGAAGAAGGCCCGGTCCATGGCGGAGGGAGAGGCCAGCAGCAGGCCGTTGAGCACCAGACACAGCCCCACAAACACCCACAGGGCGGGCAGGCGGAACAGCTTTCGCCACTCCCACACCGCCAGTCTCATGCCCGCCCCTCCTCCCGGTAGATGGCCAGGAAGGCGTCCTCCAGACTGGGCGTGACCGAGACCGCCCCCGCCGGAGGCGCGTCGGACAGCACCCGCAGCACCGGGCCGTCCTCGCTCTGCCCCTCACTGAGGATAACCTGTTCCGGCCCCAACGGAGCCTCCGCCGGCACCTGCCACACCTTGCCCTTCCACTGGGCACAGATTTTGGCCGGGCTGTCGCAGCAGTAGAGCTTATGGTCCTTGAACATGACAATCTGTCCGGCAATGGTCTCAATGTCGGAGACGATGTGGGTGGAGAGAATAACAATGCGGTCAGCGGCCAGAGCGTGAATTAGGTTGCGAAACCGCACCCGCTCCCGGGGGTCCAGCCCGGCGGTGGGCTCGTCCAGCAGCAGCAGCTTAGGGTCGGTGAGCATGGCAACGGCGATGCCCACCCGCTGGCGCATGCCGCCGGAGAAGGTTTTCAGCTTCTTGTCCGCCGCGTCGGCCAGGCCCACCAGGTCCAGCAGCTCCCCGATGCGCCGCTCCGCCTCCCGCTTGGGCAGGCACTGGAGGGCGGCGGCGTAGCGGAGAAACTTCCGTGCGGTGTAGGAGGGGTAACATCCAAAGTCCTGGGGCAGATAGCCCAGCAGCCCCCGGTAGTCCGCCCCCAGGGCGTGGATGTCCTCCCCATCCCACAAAATCTTCCCTTCGGTGGGAAACAGCAGGGTGGCCAGCAGCTTGATGAGGGTGGTCTTACCCGCTCCGTTAGGGGCCAGCAGCCCGTACACCCCCGGCTCAAAGGCCAGATTCACGTCCTCCAGGGCGGTAAATTTCCCGTAGCGCTTGGTCACATGTTCAACCGACAGCATAGCTCTCTCCTCTCCTCCGCCCCAGGCAGAATCGTTTTAATTCCAGCAGATACAAGGCCAGGGCCGCCCCGGCCACCACCAGGAACACCGCCCCCGGCAGGGCGGTCAGCCAGGCCGATGCCCCATCCCAGGCCAGCAGCAGCCCCCCCAGTGCCGTCCAGATGGCGGGCGGTGCCGCCAGCCGCCCCCGGCCCATCCCTTCCAGGCAGGCCAGGGAAAGCAAGCCATAGAGAAACAGGCTGGACAGAGAGACCCCCAACATCCAGCTCAGGGGCAGCTCTCGCCCCAGGGCGTTCCACAGCCACAGGTTGACCGGCACGCACACCAGGATGGAACCGCCGCCGAACACTGCCATCCGCAGGGCAGACACCGTCTGCAGGGACAGGCGGCAGCTCCGTTTCCACTCCAGCAGGCCGGACTGGGATTCCTTCCAGGCCGTCAACCCCAGCAGCAGGGCATACAGCGCTGGGGAGGCCAGAAAGAGCATGGGGGCCGGGGATGCCTGCTGCAGGACCGCAACCAGCAGAGGGATCATCAGCAACACCCCTGCCAGGATGCTCAGAAAGATGCAGTCCACTACCCCGAAAAAGAGCACCTGGACATTCAGGGCAGAGTGGAGAAGCTCTCCCAGGCCCGGTCTGGGGGCGAGGCCCTGGTCCAGGATGGCGGAAATGGCGGCCTCCCGCTCCTGCGGCTCCAGCATGGGTTCCTTCCAACGCTCCATATCATCCAAACTCCTTTCTCAGCCGGGCCATCAGCCGGTAATATCGGGTCTTTACCGCCGCCTCCGGCTGTCTCAGGACGGCGGCGATTTCCGGAAAGGTGCGCTCTCCATAAAGCCGAAGCCGGTATACCGCCTGGGTGTCCGGGTCCAGCTGGGCCACGTATGCTTCCAGGCGGTCCAGCAGGTCCCGGTCCTGGACCTGGGCGGCAAAGTCGGTGTGGTCCAGCACCTCTGTCTCCTCCAGCGGCATGACAGTTCCCCGGGCCTTTCGACGGCAGTCGATAACTTTATGGGCTGCAATGCGATACAGCCAGGTACGAAAGGAGGCTTTCCGGCCGTCAAAGGAGGGAATTGCCCGGAGGACAGCCAGGAAAATGCTTTGCGTCAAATCCAGGGCGTCCTCCTTGTGGCCCAGCTGACGATAGGCAAAGCGATAGATCTCGTCATAATAGGCACGTACCAGCTTGTCCGCCGCCTGCCGGGACCCTCGGCGCTGGATGTCCCGGATCCACTTCTGCTCCTCTCCCACGGTCTCACCACCCTTTATCCATTCATATATTCGCAGTTTAGTGTACCATCGTTTCAAAAAAAGAAAAGAAATTTTCCGGCACCCCTCTCCCACCGTGTGTATGGCACAGGGCTATCCCAACCGAAAAAAGCCGGGCAGAAAGTATGAAACTTTCTGCCCGGCACATGTAAAACGATTTCCGCTATTCCACTTTCATCATACGATATCCAACCCCAATGTGCGTCTGAATATACTGGGGTGAGCCAGGTTCTTTTTCCAGCTTCTTGCGCAGCGTTGCCATAAACACGCGGAGAGAGGCAACATCATTTTCCCAGCTCCGGCCCCAAATCTGTTGTGTAATAAATGTGTGGGTCAGTACTTTCCCCACATTTTTGCACAGCAAGCACAGCAGCTTATACTCGCTGGGGGTCAAGTGGAGCTCCTGCCCATCCAAAAATGCACATCCAGCCGCATAGTCTACTTTCAGCTTGCCGTTTGTAAATACCGCTTCTGTATTTGCGGATCCAACCTGAAGGGCTGCTAACCGTCTCTGTGTCACCCGCAGCCGTGCCAGTAATTCTTCCACCGAAAAAGGCTTTGTCAGGTAATCATCTGCACCGGCATCCAGCGCATCAATTTTATCGGTATCTTCACTCCGGGCGCTGATGACAATGATGGGCAAATTGGACCAGGAGCGGACTCTGTGAATGACCTCCACCCCATCGATATCCGGCAGCCCAAGATCCAGCAAAATGATATCCGGATTATGAGAGGACGCCTCCAAAACGGCAGATTCTCCGTTTGCCGCGGTCAGGAATCGGTAATCATGGGCTTTTAACGTAGTAGTAATCAGGTTGCGAACCGGTGTATCGTCCTCAACCACTAAAATCAATGGTTTATTCATGCAGCTCTACCTCCCCGGCTGGTACAGAAAATGTAAAGATGGAACCATGGGGCAATTGATCCGTGACGGTAATTTCTCCTCCATGTGCGTTAACGATGGATTTACACAGCGCCAAGCCCAGCCCCATACTGCGGCGGCTGTCGGCAATCTGATTGGACGCACTGTAAAACATATCAAAGATATGGGGTTTGGCCTGATCCGGAATCCCCGGGCCGTTATCGGCCACGGAAACATAGACAAAGTTCCCCTGTTTCCGCCACTCAATATCGATTTCAGACCCTGGCGGCGTATACTTGATCGCATTATCCACAATATTGATGATGACCTGAATGATCAGCTTGGCATCCACCTGCACCAAGAGATATTCTTCGCTGCTTTGCACATTCAAGTGGTATTCTACGCTCTTGCGGTTGATGTGCCGAAGGGCTTCTGCCACGATCTCATCCATCAGCTCTGTGGATACATGCAGGTTCATCCGCCCTTCTTCCAAACGGCTGACCGATAACAGATTTTCCACCAGATTGATGAGCCACATGGCATCATCATAAATATCGGTATACATCTGTTCCTTGGTCTTTGTATCAAACAAGTTCCCGTTGGAGAGCAGATTGTTGGCATTTCCTGAAATGGAGGTAAGGGGCGTACGCAGATCATGAGAAATGGAACGCAGCAAGTTGGCGCGCAGCTGCTCATTTTTTGCCAATACGGCAGCCGCTTCCTTTTCCTCCAGGTTTTTCTGATTTTCAAGGGCAAGCGCGCATTCTCCCAACACAGAGAAAAGAATGCTTGTCTCAAAGGAATCCAGCGGCTTATCCAATGCGGCAATGCCAACCACTCCATATACCTGTTTGCCGGTACGGACCGACAGATAGGTGCAGCAGGAGTCAGAAAGGGTGTCCGTTCCCGCTCCTGCCCGTTTATTATTGGTCAGGACCCACCGTGCTACTTCCTGCTCCTTTTGCGTGGTATAGCTGTCAGTGGACTTGGCTTCATCCAGAAGAAATACTTTCGGACCCACCAATTCTTCTTGTTGGACGCGGTAGGTAATGATGTCCCGTTGAAAGATTTTCAACAGCTGCCTTGCCGTAACAGAAATAATTTCTTCCTGAGTGCCTGCCTTTTGAAGGTTCTGGTCGGTTTCAAACAGAAGCTTTGTGCGCCATGCAACCTGAGCAGAGCGCTTGGCATGGGACTTCAGCTTCGATGCCAGCGAACCGGTAATCAGCGAAGCAAGGAACATAACCAGAAATGTCACGGGGTATCCACTGTCATAGGCATGCAGAGAAAACCTCGGTTCCGTAAAGAAGAAATTGAATGTCAGCACACTGACAATGGAGGCAATAAAGCTGCAGATGGAACTTTTGGTGGATACAGAAACCAACATGACCCCCAAAATATAAAGGGTAATGATATTGGCCTCCGTCAATCCCCAGTTGTAAAACAGAAATCCGATTACAGTCGCTAAAACAAGAATCAAAGCACTTTTCAGCAGATCAAGCACGGATATGGCCGGCACATGCATGATTTCCCAGTGCTTGGCAGAAAAATGCTTGTTTAATCCATTATCAGGGATAATATGAATATCCAACTCCGGGGTAAGCTCAATCAACCGTTCGGTTAGGGATGCCTTTCTAAGCCATGGGCGGGGCATTCCGCTGCGGCCCAGCACGATCTTGGTGACTCCAGACAAGCGGGAAAACTCCGCAATCTGATACGCCACATCATCGCCATACACCGTCTCAATCGCCGCCCCCAGTTGCTGTGCCAGATGAATATTGGCCTGGAGCCGCTCTTTATCGGCCTGGGTGATCCACTGAAACTCTTTCGTTTCCACAAACAATGCCGTAAAGCCGCACCGAAACGCACCCGCCATCCGGGCTGCTGTGCGGATAATTTTCTCGTTGGACGGGGCGGAGGACAGGCACACCAGAATGTGCTCGTGGGTGCGGTACCCTGTTTGGCTGTGATTGACCTGGGTGTATAACGCCGCCCGATCCGCACAGCGGCGCAGCCCCACTTCCCGAAGGGCGCTTAATTGGGATAAGGAGCAGCTGGAAAGCAGCGCTCCCTTCTTTTGCTGCATCAGCCGCTGCTGCAGCCGTTCCGGCTCCACATCAATAAACTCCACCTGTGCCGCCCGGTCAAATACATGATCCGGAATGCGTTCCAGAATGGAGGCTTTCAGGATGGAAAATACCGAATCCTGAATGCTTTCGATATGTTGAATATCCAGCGTGGTATAAACGTCCACGCCCGCCTTCAGTAACTCCTCGATGTCCTGATAGCGCTTCCTGTGGCGGGAATTGTCCGCATTTCTGTGGGAGAGCTCATCAATCAAAATGAGCTGCGGCCGCCGATTTAAACAGGCATCCAGATTCATGTCATCGTCTGACCGGCCATTGGGCTGCGCCGTGTTACAGGGCACCCGCTCAAAGCGCGCCGCCAAGGCTTCAGTGTCAGGCCACTGCTCCGAGGGACTCAGACCAATCACCACATCTACCCCAGCCGCCTTAGCCTCCTGCGCCGCCTTCAGCATCGCCCAGCTTTTCCCGGCGCCGGAAAAATAACTTGCAAAAATCGTCAGCTTTCCTTGTTTTTTTGCCTGATCTCCCATTTGTTTCTCAGCGGCCATCGCAGGTCCCCCCTTCCAGCGGAATTATTATAGCATACTGCTACGCTCCCTGTCCGCAAAGCTTCTGCACGAATTCCAGAATAAAGGGCCGGCGGTCCTGATTGTTCCAGGCAACAAATTGGCTTTGCATGGCCGGATGAATGGGCGTGATTTTCACGCCATCCTCATTGATAAACGGCTGCGCCGGGAGCATGACCTCCCTTTGCCGGACTGCTTTGTTCCTCTCTGCTTTGGAATACAGGATGATAATATCCACATCCCCGGTCCCCAGAGCATGCAGCAGCTCCGGTTCCTCCCCCATGGAAAGAGTACAGTGCAACTGGGGGTGTTCCTTCTTCATGTCTTTTAACACCTTAGCCCCCACCTGCATCGCCCAAGGGCTTGCAGCCGCAATGTTCAGGTCCCCTTGTTCCTCCTGCGGATCATATGCTTCCTCTTGATCTACCCGGTTCTGATCCAGAAAGTTCCCCAGCTTGGAAACCCCGTAGTAGCAAAATGCCGCAACTGCCAAAAATCCTCCAAGCAAAACGAGTTCTTCTATAAATGCTTTCATGGATGCCACTTCCTCTCCCAATATGGGCAGCTGTTAGATGTGAAAACATTTTTGAATATCACGCTGTGTTCCCAAAACCAAAATCGTACTATGCTCAGGCAAGAATGTATCCGGTTTAATCACCGTCATAGCAAACTTTCCGTTCTGCTTGACCGCCATGATGTTCACATTGTATCGTCTTCTTACATCCAGCTGTCCAATGGTCTTTCCTACCCAGCTGCTTGGAACTTCAATTTCAAAGATGGCGTGGTCATCTCCCAGAGCGATATAATCGTAAATATGATCGGAGCTATAACGAATCGCGGTCCAAATGGCCATCTGCTTTTCCGGATAGACCACTTCATCGGCCCCGTTGCGCAGCAGAAATTTGGCCTGCACATCCCGCTCCGCCCGCGCAATCACTCTTTTGGCGCCTAACTCTTTTAAGAGACAGGCTGTTTCCAGGGAGCTCTGAAAGTTATCTCCAATCGCCACAATACACAGGTCGAAATTTCTGACACCAATGGCCGCAAGAAACTCCTCACTGGTGCTGTCTCCAATCTGAGCATTGGTGACGAACGGAAGGACCGCATCCACCCTGGCTTCATCCTTGTCTACCACCATGACCTGGTGATTCAATTCATTCAGTTTCATAGCAATATGGCGTCCAAAGCGGCCTAAGCCAATCAATAAAATGGTTTTCATAACTCCTCCATTACACTGTTATCCTACGGTAATCCGTTCCTGGGGAAGTCTGGCGCTGTTGCCCTGTACATGAGACAGGGCTGCAAAAATCAAGGTCAGACCTCCCACGCGTCCAAAAAACATAAGTGCGATCAAAATCAGATGGGAAATGCAGCTGAGCTGCGGGGTGATGCCCAGGGAAAGTCCCACGGTGCCAATGGCCGATGCCGTCTCAAACAAACAGGTGAGAACGGGCAGGTTCTCCACCCTGCTGATGACCAGTCCGGCCGTTAAAAACAGGACTACGTACATGATCAAAATCGTCGATGCCTGGGATACCACTTCGTTTGATACCCGGCGGTTAAAAAAGCTTGGATGCTCTCTGCGCCGGAACACCGCCAGGGTGTTGGCCAGCAGGACCGCAAATGTGGTGGTTTTCATACCGCCTGCGGTGGAACCGGGAGAACCGCCGATCAACATGAGAATGATGATCACAAACTGTCCGGTCTCGCTGAGCAAGGTTAAATCCGCGGTATTAAACCCGGCGGTCCTTGGTGTGACGGCCTGAAAGAAGGATAACAGCAGTCTTTCTCCCAAAGGCGCCCCAGAAAATTCAAAAAAGAAAAAATACACCGTGGGAACCAGAATTAACGTTCCAGTCACGGTAAGAATGACTTTGCTCTGCATGCGATACTTGTGAAAATGCAGGCCGTTTGTCCGGATATCTTCCCAGGTCAAAAAGCCAATGCCGCCAATGGCGATGAGCAGCGCAATCACAATGGAGATAATAGGATTGCCTGCATAATCGGTCAGGGACGAAAACGGGGCTTTTACTCCCATTAAGTCAAAGCCTGCATTGCAAAAGGCGGAAATGGAATGAAAGAGGGAATACCACGCCCCCTTGAAAAGCCCAAACTCACGGAAAAACACCGGAAAGAGCAGCACTGCGCCCAAGAGTTCCACCGCCAGAGCCGTTTTTAAAATAAACCCGGTCCGCCGCACGATTCCCCCCACATTGGGGGCCGCAATCGCTTCCTGCATGGTGCTGCGCTGCATTAGTCCGATCTTCCTTCCCGAGAGAATCGCAAACGCACCCGCCACCGTAATCACGCCCAGCCCGCCAATCTGGATCAGCAGAATAATGACAGACTGCCCGAAATTGGACCAATAGGTGGCGGTATCATGGATCACCAATCCGGTCACACAAACGGCAGACGTTGACGTGAACAGGGCATCTAAAAAGGGGGTACACTTCCCCGCTTTTGTTGATACCGGGAGCATGAGAAGAAAACTTCCCATTAAAATCACCAGCAGAAACCCAAATATAATAATCCGGAACGGGGACTTATTGTTTTTATGTAAAAGCCGCCACATAAGCCTCCACCTCTTAATACACCTTTATCTCATCTTTATACTCTTATTATCTACACATCGTCTAAAGGAGGTATTAACGTATGAAGGCATGTATTAAGGCGGCATTAAGACGCCGCCTTTGTTCCGAATATTAGTCTACCTAAATGTGTTTGAAAACTTCCGTTTCCATTAAATCCATCCGCATACAAGTGCCATTGGCAAGACAACCATCATCGTACAGGTGCACACCGCAGCTAATGTAAGAATCGGCATTCCGATAAACATCATGCAAAAGCCCCAAACTCTGTGACGGAACATAAACCGTTCCATCGAGGCATCCATTTGTTGTTCAAAACGAGAGACACGTTTGATAACCGTAAGCATATATGTCCCCTCCTTACGGCACTATCATAGTGCACAGGAACTAAAACCGGGAAAAAGATTGCGTGTATGAAATTAAGAAGCAATAAACGATCACCGGCCTGCCCGAAACACGCAGGCAGGCCGGTGATCGTTTCGCTTGTCTCCAATAGGGAATGGAGAACGCTCCTTATTTTGTTGTCTGGCTTACCAAACCCATGGCCTTTGCAATGTCCAGGTTCACGCCCAGGACATTGACGGTTTCTTCCCCGAAAACCCCCAGCAGCTTACCCGTGGTATTGTCCTCCACAATCTGCTTGAGCTCCTCCTCGCTCAGACCGGAGGCCTGGGCCAGGGCAGGGATCTGGATTTGGGCGCTGGCAGGAGACACATGGGGGTCCAGGCCGGAGCCGGAGGCGGTCATCAGGTCGGCGGGGATATCCTCCCGGCTCACGCCGGGATTGGCCGCCAGAAACTCCTGGATATCAGCCTCTACCCGCTCCGTCAGGGCGGGGTTGGAGGGGGCATAGTTGTTGCTGCCGGAAGCAAGACCGGCAAACTCGCTGCCATCAAGATAGAAGCGGTTGCCCTCCTCATCCTCATAATAGGTATTGTAATGGTAGGCGGAAGGACGGCACTTCATAAAATAAGGCTCCGTAAAGTCCTGACCCACGTTGGCAGCGCCTACCGCTTCCCCGTCCGCTGTCACCAGGCTGCCCTTGGCCTGGCTGGGAAAAATTACCGCAGACAGACCGCTGAGCACCACGGGGAACCCAAAGCCGCACAGCAGCAGCAAAAGCAACGTCACGACCACGGACTGGCGAATCCAGTGCACCGCAGTTTGCTTCTTTGTATCGTTCATGACAGAAACCTCCTTAGACAAGGCCAACGAGAAGCGGGGCAATGATCATGTCGATGAGTTTGATGCCCACAAAGGGGGTCACCACGCCGCCCAAACCATAGATCATCATGTTCCGGGCCAGCATCTTGCTGGACGACATGGGGCGGTATTTGACGCCCTTCATGGCCAGTGGGATGAGGCAGGGGATAATAATGGCGTTGAAAATGAGAGCCGACAGAATGGCGCTGTACTCTGTGCTCAGGTGCATGATGTTCAGCACACCCAGCTGGGGAATGGACGCCATAAACATGGCGGGGATGATGGCAAAGTACTTGGCAATGTCGTTGGCAATGGAGAAGGTGGTTAAAGAGCCGCGGGTAATGAGCAGCTGCTTGCCGATCTCAACCACTTCCAGGATCTTTGTGGGGTCAGAATCCAGGTCCACCATGTTGGCCGCCTCCTTGGCAGCGGTGGTGCCGGAGTTCATGGCCAGGCCCACATTTGCCTGGGCCAGAGCGGGGGCATCGTTGGTGCCGTCTCCGGTCATGGCCACGATCTTACCCTCGGCCTGCTCTTTTTTGATGACGCTGATCTTGTCCTCCGGCTTACACTCGGCGATAAAGCCGTCCACACCCGCCTCCTTGGCAATGGTAGCCGCGGTCAGGGGGTTATCCCCGGTACACATGATGGTCTTAATGCCGATGGCACGCAGACGGTCAAACCGCTCTGCCATGCCGGGCTTTACAGTGTCCTTCAGGTAGATGACACCCAGCACCTGATTATTTTCACACACCACCAGAGGCGTACCGCCCAGGGAGGACACCTCTTCTACATGGGCGTGCAGGTCAGCCGGAATCGTTCCTCCCTGCTCTTTGACATACTGCTCGATGGCGTCGGATGCGCCCTTCCGGACACAAGTACCATCCGGCAGATCCACACCGCTCATGCGGGTCTGGGCGGTGAACTCCAGAAAGGTGGAGCCGGGCTGTTCCTCACTGGTATCACCCAGGCGGCGGGCCAGCTCCAGCGTGGACTTGCCTTCGGGGGTCTCATCGTGCAGGCTGGTAAGGGCCGCGCAGCGGATAAGTTCGCTGCGGGCGGCACCCTCTACGGGGAAGAAGTCAGCCGCCAGGCGGTTACCAAAGGTAATGGTGCCGGTCTTATCCAGGATCATGGTATCCACGTCGCCGCAGGCCTCCACCGCCTTGCCGGACATGGCAATGACATTGAAGCGGGTGACCCGATCCATACCGGCAATGCCGATGGCGGAGAGCAGGCCGCCGATGGTGGTAGGAATCAGGCAGACCATCAAAGCGATCAGGGTGGAAACAGGCAGCTGCACGCCGCTGTAAATGCCAATGGGGTACAGGGTCACAATGACAATGAGAAAAATGATGGTCAGAGAGACCAGCAGGGTGTTCAGAGCGATCTCGTTGGGGGTCTTCTTTCGGGAGGCGCCCTCTACCAGGGCGATCATCCGATCCAGAAAGCTGTTGCCCGGTTCCGAGGTAATCCGGATCTTCAGCCAGTCCGACACCACGGTGGTGCCGCCGGTGACCGAGCAGAAGTCGCCGCCGCTCTCCCGGACCACAGGGGCCGACTCTCCGGTGATGGCGGACTCATCCACCGAGGCAATACCCTCAATGACCTCACCATCACCGGGGATCACCTCCCCGGCCACCACCATCACCACATCCCCCTTTTTCAGCTGGCTGGAGGGGACAATGGTCTCATTGCCGTTCTCATCCAGCAGATGGGCTTCGGTGTCCTTCTGGGTCTTTTTCAGGCTGGCCGCCTGGGCCTTGCCCCGGCCCTCTGCCACCGACTCTGCAAAGTTTGCAAAGAGCACGGTCACCAGCAGAATGATGGATACGATCAGATTATACGCACGCAGGCTGGTATCGGTCTCCCCGAACAGGGTGGGAACAGCGGTCAACAGGAGCGAAATGAAAAATCCGATTTCAACCACAAACATGACCGGATTTTTCATCATATACCGGGGGTCCAGCTTTTTTACTGAACCCACGAGCGCCTGCTTGAGAATCTCAGGGGTCAGCAGCTTTTTGTTTTGCTTCTTACTCATATTGGACAATTCCTCCTTAGCCCCAGATGGTCAGATGCTCGGCAATGGGGCCCAGAGCCAGCGCCGGGAAAAAGGTCAGCGCGGCAAAGATATACACCACAAAGACCAGGATGACCGCAAAGGAAACGGTGTTGGTCTGAAGAGTACCGGCAGACTCGTTGACATAGTTCTTCTTCATCAGGGAGCCAACAATGGCTAGCTGAATCACAATGGACAGATAGCGGCCAAAAAACATGGCCAGACCGGTGGTGATGTTCCAGAAATAAGTATTGTCCGCCAGGCCCTCAAACCCGGAGCCGTTGTTGGCAGCGGAAGAGGCGTACTCATAGAGCACCTGGCTCAGCCCATGGAAGCCGGGATTGGTGATGCCTGCCTGGCCCGCCTGGGTTGCCACTGCCAAAGCGGAAAACACCAGAATCAGGAAGGGGTGAATGATAATGCACAGGGCGGTGAGCTTCATCTCCCGGCCCTCGATCTTCTTGCCCAGGTACTCGGGGGTACGTCCCACCATCAGGCCGCAGATAAACACCGCCAGGATGGCGTATAGGATCATGTTCATGAGACCCACGCCCTTGCCGCCAAAGACCACATTGAGCATCATGTGCAGCAGGGGCACCATGCCGCCCAGGGGGGTCAGGGTATCGTGCATGTTGTTGACGGTACCGGTGGTAAAGGAGGTAGTAACGGTGGTGAACAGGGCCGACTGTTCAATGCCAAAGCGGACCTCCTTGCCCTCCATGCTGCCCATGGACTGATCCAGACCAATCTGGGCCAGCAGGGGGTTGCCCTGGCTTTCCGCCCAGCAGCACAGGCTCAAACCAACCAGGAACAGGATGCCCATCGCCAGGAAGATGCTGCGGCCCTCCCGGCCATAAATTTTGGCGGTGATGCCCTCCCGACGCTCAGGCAGTACATGGTCGGGAGACAGCTTGGCCAGGTGCTCCTTTCGGCTGTCGCCCACCATCTCGCCAAAGGTAATAACGCAGGCGCCGGGCAGCAGCATCATAGAGTAGAGCTCGATGAGGTTAGAGAGGATCGTGGGGTTCTCCAAGGGGGTGCTGGAGTTGGCTCCCAGAAAACCGCCGCCGTTTGTGCCCAGGTGCTTGATGATCTCCAGGGCGGCAATGGGGCCCATGGCAATGACCTGATAGGTACCCTCCAGGGTCTTGACCACCACATTTCCATCAAAATTCTGGGGCACTCCCTGCCACACCAGCAGCAGGCCACCCACGATGGAGAAGGGGAGCAGCACACGGGTGGTGATACGTACCAAATCGGCAAAGAAGTTGCCCACGTTGTCTCTGGTCCGTCCGGCCAGCCCGCGGATAAAGGCCACGCAGGCGGCATAGCCGCTGGCTGCGGAGACGAACATCATAAAGATAATGACCAGCATCTGGGAGAGGTAGCTCAGACCGCTCTCGCCGGAGTAATGCTGCAGGTTAGTGTTGGTCATAAAGCTGATGATGGTGTTAAAGGACAGGGTGGGCTCCATGCCCTCAATGCCGTTGGGGTTGAAGAAGGAAAGGCTCTGGATGCGCAGGATCAGATAGCCCACGCCAATCATGACCCCGTTGGTCCCAATGAGGGCCAGCACGTACCGCTTCCAGTTCATTCCCCTGTCAGGGTCTACCCCGCTGATTTTATAGATGGCTCCGTCCACCCGGTCAAACACCGGGTCGGCGAAGGTATGCTTTCCCGCGGCGATATGATAGAGATACCGCCCCACCGGAATGACAATGATCAAATAGATGAGAATTGTCAGTACCAGCTGTACCATAGGTAATTCCTCCTAAAACTGTGTGTCCTTAAAAGCGCTCCGGGTGGACCAGGGCATAGACCAGATATCCGCCCAGCAGCACAACAATGATTCCTAACGCGATCATAGGTATCCCTCCTAGAATGATTACTCTTGGGCGTCTACCTGCTTCTGACACCACGTTACCAGAAGCCATACCAGTCCAAATGAGATCAGTAAGGTCCCGACCATCAACAGATCCATCATTGTCGAAAACTCCTTTCTGAATTGACACTCAGCAAAACAAGCACCGCTCTGTTTTGCTTTCCTAGGATACCCCCAGGAGTCATAAATAGGGATTAAGGAAAACAGATCGACATTAACGTAACGTTAACGTCGATCTGTTTTCAGGAGGTACTTTTTACTCTGCAATTGGGGACTGGGCCTGGAGCTCTGCCCGGTTGCGTTCTTCCTGCAGCCGGATTCGCTCCTGGCTCAGGCCGCATTCACTCAGAATCGCAATCATCAGATTTTTTTCAAAGGCGTCCGGGACCGCATACCCCACAATGGGGATTCCCACAATGCCCATCACACCTTGCGTTCCTCGCACCGACAAAAACAGCCACTTTGCGTCAGGCAGCGTATTTGTCGTCGCCCCTGCGTGCTTATTGTTTTTCTGTACCCACTTGGCCACACCAATATCTTCGGAATCCAGTCCGGCCAACACAGTTTTTTCATCTTCCGGCTCAATTCGGAAATGCAAGGTCCCTTCCCCTTCATTTAGTGCATAGAGAATGGGCCGACCAAACATTCGATTTAGCTGCTCGGCCGTAAGATGCAGACAATCCCACTCCGTACGTCCCTTTTGCAATTTCTGGCTGCTCTCCAGCAGCAGCTCGGTATAATAGCTTTTTTCTGCCGCCAGGCGCGCCTGTGCTTTTACCCGGCTGGCCAAAGAACTGGCAATCATACTGGAACAGAGCATAATCAGAAAGGTGACCGGGTAGCTGGGGTCATAGGCTTGAAAGCTGAACCTGGGAACGGTAAAAAAGTAATTGAACGCGGCAACACTTAATAAAGAGGCAATGGCACCATAAACGTGGCTACCCGTCCAAACCGCGGTAAGCAGAACCCCCAGGATATATACCGTAATGATGTTTGACTCGCTGAATCCGGCCCTAAAAAATCCAAAGCCCACCGCAGTTGCTACGGCCAGGGATAGCAGCATAATGCCAGTATCCTTCCAGCTCAGCCTGGGGCTGGACATTCGAATTCTGCCCATACGCTTTTTATACAAGGGCTGGTGATCTGGGATGATATAGATATCCAGGTCTGTTAATTCGATCAGTCGATCCGCCAAACTCTTTTTCCCGGTCAGAAAATTCTGCTTGTGGTTTATACGGCCCATCACGATTTTGGTTACCCCACTGACCCGAGCATATTCGGCGATTTGTTCCGCAGGATCTGCTCCATAGACGGTGGCGATCTGCGCTCCCAGCTGTTCGGCCAAACGCAGATTGCCGCGGAGACGCTTCAAATTTTCGCCCGAAAGTTCCTTGGTTTCCGGTGTCTGCACAAACAGCGCCGTAAACCCGCTATGGAAGGCTTCCGCCATACGCGCCGCCGTTCGAATTACCTTGGCATTGGACGGGGCGGAGGACAGACAAATCAAAATGTGTTCTCCCGCCCTGGCGCTTTTCCCCTTCCCCGCCTGAAGGGCTGTGCGGTTGAGCTGATCTGCGGTACGCCGCATGGCAATCTCACGCAGAGCAGCCAGATTTTCTGCGGTAAAGAAATGTTGAAGCGCCTGCTTTGCCTGGCGCTCCCGATATACTTTTCCAGCCTGAAGACGCTTTACCAATTCATCTGGCTCAATATCCACCAGTTCAACTTGATTGGCCCGGTCAAACACATGATCCGGTATCCGCTCTTTCACTGCAATTCCCGTAATCGACGATACCAAATCGTTCAGCGACTCCAAATGCTGCACATTCACTGTGGTATACACATTGATCCCGGCTTGAAGCAGTTCCTCCACATCTTGATACCGCTTTGTGTGGCGGCAGCCCTGTGCATTCTTGTGGGCCAGCTCGTCCACCAGAATCAGCTGCGGCTTTCTTTGCAACGCTGTATCCAGGTCAAGCTCCTTGAGTTTGATCCCACGGTAGTCGATCTCCTTGCAGGGCAATACCTCCAGTCCATCCAGAAGTGCCAGCGTATCCGGTCTGGCATGGGGCTCTACATAGCCCACCACAACGTCTATTCCCTCTTTTTGTGCCTGATGGGCCGCCTCCAGCATGGCGTAGGTTTTTCCAACTCCTGCGGCATAACCAAAAAATATTTTTAATCTACCGGGAGAAACCAAATCTTCGGAAAAAGATGATGCATATTCCAGGCCTCTTTTTGCTCCGTCCATATGCATTTCCCTCCTGACCTTCATCAAAAACATACGATTTGTTTTTATCGTATCACGATCCGTACTATGAAATGATAAAGCATACGCCCATATGATTAAGATGGAATAAAGACCGTAAAAAGCCGGGTGTCAAACCTATTTGACACCCGGCTCCTAATCCAAAAACAAAAGGCCTCCGGAGTGCATACTCCGGAGGCCTTTTGTCTCTCTTTATCGTTATAATACTAAAAAGAAAAACCGTCCTTTTCATTTGAAAAGGACGGTTTTTGTGGAGCTGCTAGGCAGATTCGAACTGCCGACCTCATCCTTACCAAGGATGCGCTCTACCGACTGAGCTATAGCAGCATAGCTGTTCCCAAATGGGAACTATTTTGAACAGGCCAAACCTGGGATTTCCAAGGCGTCCCGGATATTTCCGGGGGCTATTCAAACAGCTCTCTGGCTGGAAGTTTAAAAATGGCGACGCGGAAGGGACTTGAACCCTCGACCTCCGGCGTGACAGGCCGGCGTTCTAACCAACTGAACTACCGCGCCATTTTTATTTGTGAATATCATAAACAGATTTCTCTGTATTATGCAGTGGCAGGGGCAGAAGGAATCGAACCCTCGGCACGCGGTTTTGGAGACCGCTGCTCTACCAGCTGAGCTATACCCCTA
>CAJLCG010000015.1 GCA_905205085.1 uncultured Oscillospiraceae bacterium | reverse complement strand
CCTGGCCCTGGATGGTGACCAGCTCCCGCTGGAGGGCCAGCCACAGCTTCCGCCCCTCCCGGCTGGACAGGGTGAGGGTGTTTTTGGGGCCGGAGCCGTAGCTGACGGCGCTGGCCGCCTGGAGCTGCCAATGCTGGGCCGGGGCATCCCCGGGCAGCAGTACCGTGCGGCACCCCAGCTCCAGGCGGGGCGTTTGGGCAGCTACCCGGGGGGAGATAATGAGCAGGGCAGGGCGGCTGGGGCTGGACCAGCCGCAGGCCAGGGCGCCGGCATCCTGGAGCCGATGGGCAATTTCTTCCTGAATTCCCTCGCCCGATTCCAATACTTCAAAACAGCCCATGAATCTTCCCCCTTTTGGAATACAGTTTGGGTGGAATGGAGAATTTTATACGAGAAACACAGCGTGGCGCCCATTCCTTGACTTTTTCCGGGGGAATGGAGTATCATTATGCTGTTACATTGTGGATTTTTTTATTGTGAGGACGAAAAAGGTATGGCTCAGAAAAAAGCAAGCTACGGCAACGAATCCATTTCCGCCCTGAAGGGGGCCGACCGGGTACGGAAGCGTCCCGGTGTTATTTTCGGCTCGGACGGGCTGGAGGGGTGCGAGCACGCCGTTTTTGAAATCATGTCCAACGCCATCGACGAGGCCCGGGAGGGCCACGGCAGCCTGATTACCGTCACCCGCTTTTTGGATAAGTCCATCCAGGTGGAGGACCAGGGACGAGGCTGTCCGGTGGACTGGAATGAAAAGGAACAGAAGTACAACTGGGAGCTGGTGTTCTGCGAGCTGTATGCTGGCGGCAAGTACGGCGGCGACGGGGACAACTACGAATATTCCCTAGGCCTCAATGGCCTGGGCTCCTGCGCCACCCAGTACGCCAGTGAGTTCTTCGACGCCACCATCTGGCGGGACGGATTCAAATACTCCCTCCACTTTGAAAAGGGCGAAAACGTGGGCGGCCTGAAAAAGGAGCCCACCGACCGGGGAAAGAAGACGGGCTCCACCTTCCGCTGGAAGCCTGATCTGGAGGTCTTTACCGACATCGACATCCCGGTGGACTACTACACCGACGTGATGAAGCGCCAGGCAGTGGTCAATGCGGGGGTGACCTTCCGCTTTAAGGAGGAGACCACGCCGGGCAAGTTTACCACCACCGATTTTCAGTATGAAAACGGAATTCTGGACTATGTTACCGAGCTGGCAGGGGAGGACCCCCTCACCCAGCCTGTGTTCTGGCAGACTGAGCGCAAGGGCCGGGATCGGGAGGACAAGCCGGAATATAAGGTGAAGCTGAGCGTGTCCTTCTGCTTCTCCAACCGGGTGGCCCTGGTGGAGCACTACCACAACTCCTCCTGGCTGGAGCACGGCGGCTCCCCGGAGAAGGCCATGAAGTCCGCCTTTGTCTCCGCCATCGACGCCTACCTCAAGCAGCAGGGGAAGTACCAGAAAAATGAGGCCAAGATCACCTTCAATGACGTACAGGACGCCCTGGTGCTGGTCTCCAACAACTTCTCCACCCAGACATCCTACGAGAATCAGACCAAGAAGGCCATCAACAACAAGTTTGTTCAGGAGGCCATGACCGACTTCCTCCGCTCTCAGCTGGAGGTCTACTTCATCGAAAATCCCTTCGACGCCCAGAAGATTGCCGAGCAGGTACTGGTGAACAAGCGCTCCCGAGAGACCGCCGAGCGCACCCGGCTGAACATTAAGAAGAAACTCACCGGTTCCATGGACATCTCCAACCGGGTGCAGAAGTTTGTCCCCTGCCGCACCAAGGATATTGAGCGCAGCGAGCTGTATATCGTCGAGGGCGACTCCGCTTTGGGCAGCGTCAAGCTGGCCCGGGACGGAGAGTTTCAGGCCATCATGCCCATCCGGGGCAAAATCCTCAACTGCCTGAAGGCGGACTACGGCAAGATTTTCAAGAGCGACATCATCACTGACCTTCTCAAGGTGCTGGGCTGCGGCGTGGAGGTCCACGACAAGCGGGCCAAGGATCTGGCAACCTTCGATCTGGCCAACCTGCGGTGGAACAAGATCGTCATCTGTACCGATGCCGACGTGGACGGCTTCCAGATTCGTACCCTGGTGCTCACCATGCTCTACCGCCTGACCCCCACCCTCATCCAGCAGGGCTATGTGTATATCGCGGAATCTCCCCTCTATGAGATTACCTGCAAGGATAAGACCTGGTTTGCCTACTCCGACAAGGAGAAGAATGACATCGTAGCTACCCTGGAGGGGAAGAAGTACGACATCCAGCGCTCCAAGGGCCTGGGCGAGAACGAGCCGGACATGATGTGGCTGACCACCATGAACCCGGCTACCCGCCGCCTCATCAAGGTGATGCCCGAGGACGTGGAGCGCACCGCCCAGGTGTTTGACCTGCTGCTAGGTGACGACCTGGCGGGCCGGAAGAACCACATTGCGGACAACGGCTATAAGTATCTGGAACTGGCGGATATTTCGTAAAGACTGGTTGTTGGACAGCACAATTTCTGCTGAGCTAGGTACCGGCCTTTGCATCATTGGGAGGAAACTCCATGCAATATTTATTTTCTTTAATGATCGTGGAAATGCTTTGCGTCAATTTATACGTAAGCCACATATGCCTGGATCGAAAAGCTGCTCCCATAATCGTGGTGCCCGTGATGGTTTTGTTCACAGGGGCGCTGCTCGGCGTGAGTACGGTAGCCATTTCAAATTTGCCGGGATATGGATATGGGCGCTTTGTGTTTTTGGGGTTCTTCTATCTGATACCGCTGGTTTTTCTGTACCGGCGCGGTATCAAGACCACCGTATCGGTTATGTGCCTGTCCTGGTCGTATACCATGCTGGTCTTTCTCTTTGCCAAATATCTAGGCCAGTTTTTTCCGGAATCGATGCAGGCATCGGCTGCGTTGGTGATCCAAACAGTGACGTATCTCTGTACCCTACACTTCTTTTTGCACATGCTGCACGAAAAGCTGCTCTATGTGATTGTCCATGCAGACCCTTACAAGGGCGATATGCTATTCCGGCTCAGCGTTTCCACCTGTGCGGTGGCCTTTTGTGCAAATTGGGTGTTGCTGCAAGAAAATTCTCTTATGGCAAAGCTGGCTCTGGTGTGTACATTGGCAGTCAATACTACGATGATGTACCAGGCCCTATATGACCTAACTAAAGCCCAGCGGCATGCGGTTCAGACCCGAAAGGAGTCGTTGACCGATGCATTGACTGGTCTAAATAACCGCAGAGCCTTTTTTGAACAGGCAGAACAGCTGGTGGAGCAGGGCCGCCCCTTCTCCATTGCATTCATCGACCTGGACCGCTTCAAATCCATCAATGATACCTACGGCCATATGACGGGAGATTGGTATCTCAAACATTTTACCCAAGAGTTTATCCGGCATTTCTCAGACGAGGGTGCCCTGTACCGCATTGCGGGGGACGAATTTGTGTATTTGAGGGAGGAAGAGCCAGGCGCTGAGGCCGTGCTGAAGAGCGTGTGCAGCCTGTCTATCTCCCCCCTTGCTCCGGATATTCCTTTTCTGGGCTTCAGCTGCGGTGGCGGCTCATTCCCGGCCGATGCTAAGACAGCGGATGAATTGTTGGCCGTGGCGGACAGCCGCATGTACCAGGCGAAGATGAAAGCAAGGGCTGTGGCTGAGAACACCGTTTAGACAAACAAAGGATTGATACTATGGCTAAGAAAAAAGCCCCCCAGGAGGGGAAAAAATTCGATAATCCCAACGTGATGGGGCTGCACGCCGAGGTGCTGGAGCAGCCCATCACCGAGACGTTGGAACTGAACTACATGCCCTACGCCATGAGCGTCATTGTCTCCCGGGCCATCCCGGAGATTGACGGCTTCAAGCCATCCCACCGCAAGCTCCTGTACACCATGTATCAGATGAAGCTGCTGGGCGGGGCCCGCACCAAGAGCGCCAACGTGGTGGGGCAGACCATGAAATTAAATCCCCACGGCGATGCGGCCATCTACGACACTATGGTCCGCCTCAGCCGAGGCTACGGGGCGTTGCTGCACCCCTTTGTGGACTCTAAGGGAAACTTCGGTAAGGTGTACTCCCGGGACATGGCCTGGGCGGCCAGCCGGTATACCGAGGTGCGCCTGGACGCCATCTGCGGCGAGCTGTTCCGGGACATCGACCAGGACACCGTGGACTTTGTGGACAACTACGACGGCAAGATGAAGGAGCCCACCCTGCTGCCCACCACCTTCCCCAATGTGCTGGTGAGTGCCAACCAGGGCATCGCCGTAGGCATGGCCAGCAACTTGTGCGGCTTTAACCTGGGTGAGGTGTGCGACACCACCATCGCCTATCTCAAGGACCCGGAGTGCGACCTGATGGCTACTCTGAAAGGACCCGACCTGCCCACCGGCGGCGAGCTTATCTACGACGAGAAGGCATTGGGCGAAATCTACCGCACCGGCCGGGGCTCTTTTAAGGTGCGCTCCAAGTGGCGCTATTTAAAGAGCGAAAATCTCATCGAGATCTATGAGATCCCCTACTCCACCACCTCCGAGGCCATCATGGACAAGGTGGCGGAGCTGATCAAGGCGGGCAAGATCAAGGAAATTGCCGACATGCGGGATGAGACGGACCTGAGTGGCTTGAAGCTGACCATTGACCTGAAGCGAGGCACCGACCCGGACAAGCTGATGGCCAAGCTGTTCCGTTCCACCCCCCTTATGGACTCCCAGTCCTGCAACTTCAACATCCTCATCGCGGGCATGCCCCGGGTGATGGGAGTGCGGGAAATTCTGGAGGAGTGGACCGCCTGGCGTATGGACTGCGTGCGCCGTAGGGTGTACCATGAGATGAAGAAGAAGGAGGACAAGCTGCACCTGCTGAAAGGTCTGCGGCGCATCCTGCTGGATATTGACCGGGCCATCGCCATCATCCGGGAGACGGAGGAGGACGCAGAGGTGGTGCCCAACCTGATGATCGGGTTTGGCATCGACCAGATCCAGGCCGAGTATGTGGCCGACATCCGCCTGCGCAACATCAATAAGGAGTATATCCTCAAGCGCACCCAGGAGGTGGAGGCCCTGGAGGGGGAGATTGCCGACCTCCAGGCCACGGTGAACGACCCCAAGCGGATTCGGAAGATCATCACCAAGGAGCTCACCGAGGTGAAGAAAAAGTACGCCCAGCCCCGGCGCACCGACATTGTCTACGAGCATATGCTGGAGGAGGAACCCCAGGAGGACGAGACCCCGGACTATCCCGTCAACCTGTTCCTGTCCCGGGAGGGGTATCTGAAGAAAATTACGCCCCAATCCCTGCGCATGGCCAGTGACCAGAAATATAAGGAGGGGGACGGCCCCTTCCTCCAGTGGGAGGCCACAAACCGGGACGAGCTGCTGGTGTTTACCGACAAGCAGCAGTGCTACAAGACCCGCCTGAGCGAGTTTGACGACAGCAAGGCCAGTGTGCTGGGCGACTACCTGCCCACCAAGCTGGCTATGGAGGCGGAGGAGCGGGTGCTGTGGGCCTGCATCCCCGGGGACTACTCCGGGCAATTGCTGTTCTTCTTTGAAAACGGCAAGGTGGCCCGGGTGGAGCTGTCCGCCTACCAGACCCAGACCCGGCGGAAAAAGCTCACCGGAGCCTATTCGGACAAGTCGCCTTTGGTGTCCGCCCTGCTGCTGCGGGAGGATCTGGAGATGGCGGTCTACTCCAGCGACGGCCGGTGCATGATTTTCCACACCGCTGCCCTGGCCCCCAAGACTACCCGTACCACCCAGGGTGTCAATGTGATGGCCCTCAAGCCCAAGCGGGTGGTGACCGATGCCAAGCCTCTGGCCGACACCCCCATCGTCAATCTGTCCCGCTACCGGGCAAGAAGTCTGCCCATTGCCGGCGCCCTGCTGCGGGAGGAGGACCGGGGAGAGACCCAGATGTCCCTGCTGGAGCCGGAAGAACAGTAAGTAGTATTCATTGTGTTGTTTTGTGTGATTGTGAGAAGGTATAAGGAGGTTTTCTATGAGTAAAGTTACGGTAAAAAAGACGGCAGAGGCCTATTTTTGGATCACCTTTGGCTCTATTCTGTATGCCATCGGCTTTGACTGGTTCTATACGCCCAACGCCATCGGTTTTGGCGGCATTACCGGTGTGGGCCAGGTGGTCAATGCCTATCTGCCCGTGATCCCCATCGGTATTTTTGTACTGGTCATCAACATCCCCCTGTTCGTACTGGGCTGGAAGTATATCGGCGGCCATCTGCTGGTCACCTCGCTGTACTCCATGGCCCTGTCCTCGGTGGCAGTGGACGTGATCGACTGGATGTTTGATTTTGCCCCCATGGACCGGATGCTGGCCGCCATCTGCGGCGGCGCGGTGATCGGCCTTGCCCTGGGCATCATCTTTGCCAAAGGGGCCACTACCGGAGGCACCGACCTGATTGCCCGGCTGGTAAAGCTGAAGCTGCCGTGGGCGCCCATGGGCAAGCTGCTGCTGGTCATTGACCTGGTGGTCATCGTGCTGGTGGCCGTTGCCTTCGGTGATGTGACCGCCGCTCTGTACGGCGTGATCGCCCAGGTAGTGTCCGCCTACGTGACCGACGCGGTGCTCTACGGTATGGATACCGCCAAGGTGGCCTATATCATCAGCGACCGGGCCCAGGCCATTTCGGACGTGATCGTGCGGGATCTGGATCGTGGTGTGACGGTGCTGCGGGGCGAGGGCGCCTACTCCGGTTCGGAGAAGCGGGTGCTCATGTGTGCCTTTAAGCAGAAGGAGATCGTCTCCCTGAAAGAGATGATCTTTGACATTGATAAAAACGCCTTTATTATTGTATGCAACGCCCACGAGGTGACGGGTAACGGCTTTAAGACCTATCACAAGGACGCGGTATAAAGACAGCAGGGGGAGTTCCCCAGAAAGGAGCAGCAAGTATGGCGGACCTGGAACGCGTAAGAAAAAATCTGGAGGAGCGGGGGTTTCGTACCAGCTATTTTGCCACCGCCCAGGAGGCGGCGGACTATCTGAATGCCCAGATCGATGGAGTGAGCGTGGGCATCGGCGGCTCCATGACCATTCAGGCCATGGGCCTGTCTGACCGCCTGTCCCAGCACAACGAGGTGATCTGGCACTGGGAGGGAGGCGAGCTGCGCCGGGCTATGCTGGCCGATGTGTATCTTACTTCGGTGAACGGTCTGGCAGAGACGGGCGAGATCGTCAACATCGACGGCAACTGTAACCGGGTCGCTGCCTCCATGTTCGGCCCCAAGCGGGTGTACTATGTGGTGGGCATCAACAAGATTGCTCCTGATTTTGAGAAGGCCCTGTGGCGGGCCCGGAATGTGGCCGCCCCCAAGAACGCCCAGCGCCTGGGAAAGAAAACCCCCTGCGCTGTCAAGGCTGACCGCTGCTATGACTGCAAGAGCCCGGAGCGTATCTGCCGGGGCCTGAGCGTCCTGTGGAGAAAGCCCACCGGCTTTGAACAGGCGGAAGTGGTGCTGATCGGAGAAGAATTGGGCATGTAACCGCCTAGAGCGGATGAGAGGAGGAGTTCCGGATGAGAAAGATAATGTGCGCTGTTATGGCTGCCCTGATGCTGCTGAGCACCGGGTGTGCTTCCATGCTCAACCGGGACTACTCCTCAGTTGCTCCTCACAGTGCTACGCCAACTGCGGAGGGAGACTCCAACACGATTCGGGTGGAGAACTACCAGGAGCTGGTCAACGCCCTGATTTATCTGGTCAATCAGGGCGAAGAGAGCGGCTCCATCCGCTATTCCGGCGAAGAGGCGGACTTTAAAAAGCTGATGGACGAAGCATGCCTGGAGGTGAAACAGGAGGACCCTCTGGGAAACTATGCGGTGGATTATATCAAGTACAGCGTCACCTCCATTGTAGGCAGCTATGAGGCCGACGTGCAGATCACCTACCGCCGCACCCGGGAACAGGTGGCCTCCATTGTGGACGCCACTGGCGCCGCTGCCATCCGCAGTGAGCTCAGCCGGGCCCTGTCTTCCTTCTCCAGTGAGGTCGTGCTGCGCATCAGCTACTTTGAGGAGGATGAGAATTACATCCATCAGCTGGTGCGGCAGGCCTATCTCTCCAATCCGGCCACGGCCCTGGACTTCCCCGAGGCCGAGGTGGCTATGTACCCGGAAAGCGGCCAGCAACGGATCGTGGAAGTGACCCTGACCTACCACCAGCCCCTTCAGACACTGGAGAGCCGGCGCAATTCCCTCTCTCGGGAAGCGGAGCGAATTTGCCAGCCTCTGGCAGAGTCCAGCAGCATAAGAGGGAAATTGGACGGGATCACCCAGGCGCTGCAATCTATGGGAGCATATTCTGCTCAGGGGGGAAGCACTGCCTATGACGCACTGCTGAGCGGCGGCGGCGACAGCCAGGGCGTGGCACTGGCCTTCAGTCTGCTTTGCCGTCAGGTGGGTATCACCTGTTCAGTGGTTGACGGACAGAAGGATGGGCAGAGCCACTTCTGGAATGTGGTGCAGACCGCCGCAGGCTACCGCCATGTAGACCTGAGCCGGAGCGGGAGTGTGACCTATGATGTGGATCAGACCATGACCAAGCAGGGCTATGTCTGGGATACCCAGCAGGTCCCTGCATGCAGCTGAGTCGACGCTGAAAATAATTTTAAAAGTTTTGGAGAAAACAGTTGACATCGGTAAAAATTCTGGTATAATACCGATTGTCGCTTGCGAGTGTAGCTCATCTGGTAGAGCGCCACCTTGCCAAGGTGGAGGTAGCGAGTTCGAGCCTCGTCACTCGCTCCAAGTACAATTATAAAATAAGATGTACCCAACGGTACATCTTATATTTTGCGAGTGTAGCTCATCTGGTAGAGCGCCACCTTGCCAAGGTGGAGGTAGCGAGTTCGAGCCTCGTCACTCGCTCCAAAAAGAAGGACACGACGTGAGTCGTGTCCTTCTTTTTGGGTTTGGCTGCCTTGCGCGCGGGTTTTTCCTCGGGAGTAGCCCAAAACAAAGCGGCACTTCCGGTTTTTTGCCGGTTTACTCGCTGATCTCAATGGCCTGAACAGGGCAGCTCTCTGCGGCCTCCTGGGCAGGCGCCTCCTGCTCAGGGAAGATCTCGTCCCGGGCGGCGGCCACGCCTTCCTCGGTCATAAGAAAGACGTTGCCGCACATGTTGACGCACAGGCCGCAGCCGATGCAGTTGTCGTTGACATGGACTGTCAAAACACATACCTCCTTTCCCTGTTTGAGCTAGTATTTCCCCGTCTCCCGTCCTCATACAGGAGAACTGGGGAAAATAGACAGAACAAGCGGAAAATTTAGAGAAAATCTGTGCTTGACGAGACCTTGACAACATGGTATAATTCCAAATTGCGGTGGTAGGGGCAATCTGCCCTTTTACCCGATGAAACGCCCCCGGCATCGGGGGAGAGGAGGGCACCGAATTATGATCGAGCAGCTTAAGCAGGAAAACAAGGTGGTGGGCGCCAAGCAGACCCGCCGGGCCTTGAAAGACCGCCGGGCCAAGCGTGTGTACATGGCCCAGGACGCAGACCCCCGTATTCTCCAGCCTCTGGTACAGGAGGCGGTACGCCAGCAGGTGCCCCTGGAGCAGGTGAGCACCATGAAGGCACTGGGAGAGGCCTGCGGGATCGCTGTGGGTGCGGCCATCGCCGCCCTGGTGTGATCAAAAAACTTTTTTGGTTTTAGCAGAATAAGGTTCCCCTTATTTTGTTAAAATAAATACCATGTCCCACAAGGGACAGATCTCAGGAAAGGAGGAAAATCATGCCTACTTTTAATCAGCTGGTTCGCAAGGGCCGCGAGCAGGTGACCTATAAGTCCACTTCTCCCGCCCTCCAGCACGGCCTGAACACCCTGAAGAATCGCCAGACCGATCTGCCTTCTCCCCAGAAGAGAGGTGTCTGCACCGCCGTTCGTACTTCCACTCCTAAGAAGCCGAACTCCGCTCTGCGTAAGATCGCCCGTGTGCGTCTGACCAACGGCTACGAGGTCACCGCTTATATCCCTGGCGTAGGTCACAACCTGCAGGAGCACTCCGTGGTTATGATCCGCGGCGGCCGTGTTAAGGACCTGCCCGGTGTGCGTTACCACATCATCCGCGGCACTCTGGATACCCAGGGCGTCAACGGCCGTATGCAGGCCCGTTCCAAGTACGGTGCCAAGCGTCCCAAGGCCGGTAAGAAGAAGTAATCCAAACCGGATACTTCCCCTGTCAGTCCTAAGAGGCTGACCACTGAGATTGCATTGTGCGTTTGCGCAAGGCAAGCTGCCTTGCCGAGCGTTTACCTATATATATGGGAAAACCTCGGACAGGCATTACACGGATTGCAAGAAAGCAGTTCGAGTACCTATGATTTCTATATTATTATAAGAAGGAGGGAAGCAAAGTGCCCAGAAGAGGAAATGTACCCAAGCGGGAGGTTCTGCCCGATCCGCTGTATAACTCCGTTTTGGTTACCAAGCTTACCAACAGCATCATGCTGGATGGCAAGAAGGGCGTGGCTCAGAAGGTGGTCTACGGTGCCTTCGATATCATCAAGGAGAAGACCGGTAAGGAGCCCATGGAGGTTTACACCCAGGCTCTGGAGAACATCATGCCCTCCCTGGAGGTCAAGGCCCGCCGTGTGGGCGGCGCTACCTACCAGGTGCCTATCGAAGTTCGTCCCGAGCGCCGTCAGACCCTGGGTCTGCGCTGGCTGACCAGCTATGCCCGCAGCCGCGGTGAGAAGACCATGAAGGAGCGTCTGGCCGGCGAGATCATGGATGCTGCCAACAACCTTGGCGGCGCCGTGAAGAAGCGTGAGGACACTCACAAGATGGCCGAGTCCAACAAGGCCTTCGCTCACTATCGCTGGTAATTTAGAAGGAGACAAAGTATGCCTAGAAAAGTTTCTTTGCAGAATACCCGAAACATTGGCATCATGGCTCACATCGATGCTGGTAAGACCACTACTACCGAGCGTATCCTTTACTACACCGGCGTAAACTACAAGATCGGCGAGACCCACGAGGGTACCGCCACCATGGACTGGATGGCTCAGGAGCAGGAGCGCGGCATCACCATCACTTCCGCTGCTACCACCTGTTACTGGACGGGAACCAAGAATCAGTTCCCCCAGACCCGTCTGAACATCATCGACACCCCGGGCCACGTGGACTTCACCGTTGAGGTTCAGCGTTCCCTGCGCGTGCTGGACGGCTCTGTTACCGTTATGTGCGCCAAGGGCGGCGTGGAGCCCCAGTCCGAGACCGTTTGGCGTCAGGCTGACGACTATAAGGTCCCCCGCATGATTTACGTCAACAAGATGGACATCATGGGCGCTGACTTCTACAACGTGCTCAACATGATCCACGACCGTCTGAAGTGTAATGCGGTGCCCATCCAGCTGCCTATCGGCAAGGAAGAGACCTTTAAGGGTATCATCGACCTGGTTGAGATGGACGCGGACATCTACTACGATGACCTGGGCAAGGACATGCGCGTCGAGGAGATCCCCGAGGACATGAAGGAGCTGGCTCAGGAGTACCGCACCAAGCTGCTGGACGCCTGCGCCGACGTTGACGAGGAGATCATGATGCTGGTTCTGGAGGAGCAGCCTGTTCCTCAGGACATGATCCGTCGGGCCATCCGTAAGGCCACCATTGATAACCTGATGGTTCCTGTGGTGTGCGGCACCTCTTACAAGAATAAGGGTGTCCAGAAGCTGTTGGATGCTATCGTGGACTATCTGCCCTCTCCCGTTGACATCCCCGCCATTAAGGGCGTCAATCCCGAGACCGAGGAAGAGGAGGAGCGTCACTCCGAGGACGAGGGTCCCTTCTCCGCTCTGGCCTTTAAGATTGCCACCGACCCCTACGTGGGTCGTCTGTCTTTCGTGCGTGTGTACTCCGGCGTGCTGAGCACTGGTACCACCGTGCTCAACTCCACCAAGAAGCAGAAGGAGCGTATTGGCCGCATTCTGCAGATGCACGCCAACCACCGTGAGGACATCGAGTGCTGCTATTCCGGCGACATCTGCGCGGTCATCGGCCTGAAGAACTCCACCACCGGTGACACCCTGTGTGACGAGAAGCACCCCATCATTCTGGAGTCCATGGACTTCCCCGAGCCTGTTATCCGCGTGGCTATCGAGCCCAAGACCAAGGCTGGCCAGGAGAAGATGGGCATCGCCCTGATGAAGCTGGCTGAGGAGGATCCCACCTTTAAGACCTACACCGATGAGGAGACTGGTCAGACCATCATCGCCGGCATGGGCGAGCTGCACCTGGAGATCATCGTGGACCGTCTGCTGCGTGAGTACAAGGTCGAGGCCAACGTGGGTGCGCCCCAGGTTGCCTATAAGGAGACCATCAAGAAGAGCGTGGAGCAGGATACCAAGTATGCCCGTCAGTCCGGCGGTAAGGGCCAGTACGGCCACGTCCGCATCACTGTGGAGCCCAACGAGTCCGGTAAGGGCTATGAGTTCCTCAATGAGATCACCGGCGGCGTCATCCCCAAGGAGTATATCCCCGCTGTCGACGCTGGTATCCAGGGTGCCATGCAGGCCGGTGTTCTGGCTGGCTATCCCGTTGTGGACGTGAAGGTCCACCTGACCTTCGGTTCCTACCACGAGGTCGACTCCTCTGAGATGGCCTTTAAGATTGCCGGTTCCATGGCCTTCAAGGAGGCCTGCCGCAAGGCTCAGCCTATCCTGCTGGAGCCTATGATGAAGGTTTCTGTCATTGCTCCCGACGAGTACCTGGGCAACGTCATCGGCGACCTGAACAGCCGCCGTGGACAGATCCAGGGCCAGGAGAGCCGTCCCGGCGCTACCCAGATCGACGCTCTGGTGCCTCTGGCCAACATGTTTGGTTATGCTACCGACCTGCGTTCTTCTACTCAGGGCCGTGGCCAGTACTCCATGGAGCCCCACAGCTATGTGGAGATCCCCAAGAGCATTGCCGAGAAGATCATTGCCGAGCGCGGCCGCAGCCAGGAGTAATTTTTACTCCTGGGGCTCCGCACCCGGGAAATTAGGCTTGCAATTATGGCCAGAATAGGATAAAATAGCCCTGATATGCAAGACCCATTTTATTTATGTTTGATTACTGCAATATAAGGAGGAAATTCTAATGGCTAAGCAGAAATTCGAGCGTACCAAGCCCCATGTCAACATCGGCACCATCGGCCACGTTGACCACGGCAAGACCACTCTGACCGCCGCCATCACCAAGTACCTGGCTATGCAGGGCAAGGCCCAGTTCGAGGACTACGCCAGCATCGACAAGGCTCCCGAGGAGAAGGAGCGCGGCATCACCATCAACACCGCTCACGTTGAGTATGAGACTGACGCCCGTCACTATGCTCACGTTGACTGCCCGGGCCACGCCGACTATATCAAGAACATGATCACCGGCGCTGCTCAGATGGACGGCGCTATCCTGGTTATCGCCGCCACCGACGGCCCCATGGCTCAGACCAAGGAGCACATCCTGCTGGCCCGTCAGGTGGGCGTGCCCGCCATCGTGGTCTTCCTGAACAAGTGCGATCAGGTCGACGACGAGGAGCTGCTGGAGCTGGTCGAGATGGAGGTCCGCGAGACTCTGGACAAGTACGAGTTCCCCGGCGACGAGATCCCCATCATCAAGGGTTCCGCTCTGAACGCTCTGGTTTCCGAGTCCAACGATCCCAACGCTCCCGAGTATGCTTGCATCAAGGAGCTGATGGACGCTGTTGACAGCTATATCCCCACTCCCGCCCGTAACGAGGATCTGCCCTTTCTGATGCCCGTTGAGGACGTGTTCACCATCTCTGGCCGTGGTACCGTTGCTACCGGCCGTGTGGAGCGTGGCGTGATCAAGACTGGTGAGACCGTGGAGATCGTCGGCCTGTCCGATGAGAAGAAGTCCACCGTCGTGACCGGTCTGGAGATGTTCCGCAAGACCCTGGATTACGCTGAGGCTGGTGATAACGTCGGCGCCCTGCTGCGTGGTATCGCCAAGACCGACATCGAGCGTGGCCAGGTTCTGTGTAAGCCCGGCTCCATTCACCCCCACACCAAGTTCGTGGGCCAGGTGTACGTGCTGACCAAGGAAGAGGGCGGCCGTCACACTCCCTTCTTCAACAACTATCGTCCTCAGTTCTACTTCCGTACCACCGACGTGACCGGCATCATCACCCTGCCCGAGGGCACCGAGATGTGCATGCCTGGCGATAACGTCGACATGAAGGTCGAGCTGATCACCCCCATCGCCATCGAGAAGGGCCTGCGTTTCGCTATCCGTGAGGGTGGCCGCACCGTGGGTTCCGGCGCTGTTATCGAGATCGAGGAGTAATTAACTTCTTGACATTAACGCCCTGCCATTTGGCAGGGCGTTTTTATATGGGTGCCCTTCTGCGGGAAAAGCGCCGCTATCGAGATCGAGAAGTAAGTTTACGCTCTCTAAGCCCCCTGGCATTTGGCAGGGGGCTTTTCTTATGGGCGGCCTTCTGTGGCAAAAGCGCTATTATCCACATCGAGGAATAGAATAACGTTCTGAAATCACCCTGCTCTTTGGTAGGGTGATTTTTCTTGACAGAGGAGGTTTATTATGATAAACTTCAAGTAGAAGATGGGTTTATTGATATAAACCTCGAATTTAAGAACAGGATGGCAAAAAGCAGAGAAAATGCAGGGCAAAGAGGAAAAATAAATCAAACTTGCCTTAAATATATTTAAGCAAAATAAACAAAGAATATAAAGAGAGACATGATAAAATTATAAAAAGCTGCAAAGGAGTGAGAGGCATATGATGATCGATCGTGAAACAGCCGTGCATGCATCCCAGAAGTTTCGCTTGATGCGCAATGGGAATATTGTGACTCTGATTTCCCTGACGGTGATCCTGGCAAATGCAATTCTAGCTCTGGTGCTTATATGGAGTAACCCATTCTCCTTCTTCCTGACCGGAGGCATAAAGATACTTGGTATTTTTATGCTGCTGAGCGGTATAGCAGTACTGATCGGCGGCCTTATGTACGTGGTAGGGCTATATGGACTGCGAGATGTCCGGCCGGAGTATAAGGATGCGTTTTCCTGCGAAATTGTGCTGATTGCACTGGTTGTAGTCGGGGGGGTGGCAGGATCAGAGAGTGTATTGGGAAAGATTCTGAGTATCATCACAACCTTGGGAACTTTAGTGGTGCTTTGGCTTGTCATTGTGGGAACTCGGTATTTGCTGGAAAACCTGGAGCAGGATGAAATCCTGCGTCAAGGAAAAATCCTTTGGTGGTTGAATGTTACATCCACGATACTGGCACGTATGTATGCACTGCTTCCAATGCCTACAGATAAAGGGACCGGAGCAATCATTCTACTGTCTGTCGGCGTAGCGATCTCTGCCTTTTCCATTGTAGCAGCGGTGTACTATGTGAACTACTTGGGGCGTGTGGCCAATGCCTTGGAGGCTCAGACCCTGAAACAGGCAGTGGAAGCGCTGGAAGAGGAATAATGTGGTGTACATGACGTAGGGGCGGCTGGGCTCAGCCGCCCCCATTTTGTAGGATGTGAAAAAAAGGGTTGACAAACCAAAAGGCCGTGCATATAATAGCACCAACAAGTAAATCCAATCCAAACCTATGAGAAAGAAGAGTAGCCGGTGCAGCAAACCCAAAGAGAGTCCTGGGTGGTGAGATCAGGGCGGGGCGCGGCCGAGTGAATGGTCTTTCGAGGGCGGCTTGAACGGGAAACCTAGTAGATGCCGACGGGGACCCACCCGTTATCCATCGGGCACGCGTGATGGCGCGTGAAGCGAGCGGACGTGAAAACGTCAATTTGGGTGGTATCGCAGGAGTCAGGCTCTTGTCCCATGTGGGATAAGGGGCTGTTTTTTTATACTCCTAAGCCAAGGCCGTTGGCAGCGGCCCCTCCATCGCCCACCCAAACAAAAATTGGCCCAAAGGCCCAAATTATGGAGGTAACAGTATGAAAAAGAACACTCTGAAGAAGATCACCGCTTCTGCTCTGTCTCTGGCGCTGACTTTGTCCCTGGTGGCCTGTTCCGGCGGCAATGGCAGCTCCGCTTCCAACGCCGGCTCTGGCTCCCAGAGCGGAACGGTGTATAAGGTTGGCATCTGCAACTATGTGGATGACGCATCTCTCAACCAGATCGTAGACAACATCCAGACCCAGCTGGCCGCGCTGGGGGAGCAGCACAATGTGACCTTTGATATCTCCTACGACAACTGCAACGGCGACGCCACCGTGCTCAACCAGATCATTGCCAACTTCATCGCCGACGATGTGGACCTGATGGTAGGCGTGGCCACTCCCGTGGCTACCGCCATGCAGGCGGCCACCGAGGACAACCAGATCCCCGTGGTCTTCTCCGCCGTCTCCGATCCTGTGAGCACCGGCATCGTGGAGAGCCTGGAGGCTCCCGGCGCCAACATCACCGGCACCTCCGACTATCTGGACACCAACGCGATCATGGATCTGATCTTTGCAGCCAACCCGGAAGCCAAGAAGATCGGCCTGCTGTATGATCAGGGCCAGGACTCCTCCGCCACCCCCATCGCCCACGCCAAGGAGTATCTGGAGGAGAAGGGCATTGAGGTTGTGGAGCGCACCGGCACCACCACGGATGAGGTTATGCTGGCCGCTCAGGCCCTGGTGTCCGACGGAGTGGACGCCGTCTTTACCCCCACTGACAACACCATCATGACTGCCGAGCTGGCTATCTATGAGACCTTCATCGAGGCGGGCATCCCCCACTACACCGGAGCCGACTCCTTCGCCCTGAACGGCGCATTCCTGGGCTACGGTGTGGACTACGCCAACCTGGGCGTGGAGACCGCCAACATGGTGGCCGACATTCTGGTCAACGGCGCTGACCCCGCCACCACTCCGGTCATGACCTTTGACAATGGCACCGCCACCGTGAACACCGAGACCTGCGCCGCCCTGGGCATGGACTACGACACCATCGCTGAGCTCTTCGCCCCCATGTGCACCAAGGTGGCTTCCATCACCACCGCCGAGAGCTTTGACGACCTGGCCGGCTGACCGAAGTGACATAACAAATACCGGGGGACAGGGGAACTCCTCTGTCCCCCAGGCGCGTGAGAACATAAGGAGGAGACATCTATGGATCTTGCCCTGGTGCAGACCGCCCTGGAGCTGGGGCTCATCTGCTCCCTGACCGTACTGGCCCTGTTTTTGAGCTACTCCATGCTCAATGTGTGCGACCTGTCCACCGACGGATGTTTTACCATGGGAGCCACCGTGGGGGCGGTGGTGGCCATTGCCGGCCATCCCCTGCTCTCTCTGCCTGCCGCCATGCTGGCCGGAGTGTGTTCCGGCTTTGTCACCGCCCTGCTCCAGACCAAAATGGGGGTGGACAGCCTGCTGTCCGGTATCATCGTCAACACGGGCTTGTACTCCATCAACATCGCCATCATGGGCGGGTCCTCCCTGCTGAACCTGAACAAGACGGATACCGTATTTACCATGGCCAAGGATTTTTTGGAAAACACCCCCTTTGCCGGGCAGTACAAGCTGTTGGTAGCGGCAGTGGCGGTCATTTTGGTGGTGGCGCTGCTGACCCTGTTTTTGACCACCCGCCTGGGTCTGGCCATCCGGGCCACCGGCGATAATCCGGACATGGTGCGCTCATCCTCCATTAATCCCGCATTCACCACCATCGTGGGTCTGTGTGTGGCCAACGCCTTCACCGGTCTGTCCGGCTGCCTGCTGGCCCAGTCCCAGAAGTCGGTGGACATCAACATCGGCACCGGTATGGTGACCATCGCCCTGGCCTCCCTGCTCATCGGCCGCACAATCATGGGCCGGGGCAGCATCCTGTTCCGGGCGGTGGGCGTGGTGGCAGGTGCGTTTTTGTTCCGCCTGGTGTATACCATTGCCCTGCGCTTTGACATGCCCGCCTTTATGCTCAAGCTGGTCTCCTCGGTGATCGTGGTGCTGGCCATCTCCGGGCCCTATCTGAAGAAGCAGTGGCCCTTGCTGCGGAGAAGATTCCTGGGTGCTCAAGCACGGAAAGGGGGGAACTGACATGCTGACCTTGTCTCATATCTCCAAGACCTTCAATCCCGGTACGGTGAATGAAAAGAAGGCCATCACCGATCTCTCCCTCCACCTGGAACCGGGGGATTTTGTCACTATCATCGGATCAAACGGAGCGGGAAAGTCCACTCTGTTCAACGCCATTGCCGGCAGTTTTTATACCGACTCCGGCTCCATCACACTGGACGGGAAGGACATCACCTTCCAGCCGGAATTTCGCCGGGCCAAGCAGATGGGCCGCCTGTTTCAGGACCCCATGCGAGGCAGCGCTCCCGGCATGACCATTGAGGAGAACCTGGCCCTGGCCGCCGGAAGCGGGGGCTGGTTTTCCCACATCACCCGCCAGGACAAGGAGCGTTTTCGGGAGCAGCTGGCCCTGCTGAACATGGGGCTGGAGGACCGGATGCGCCAGCCGGTGGGGCTTTTGTCCGGCGGACAGCGCCAGGCTCTGACTTTGCTCATGGCCACCATAGTGCCCCCCAAGCTGCTGCTGCTGGATGAGCACACCGCCGCGCTGGACCCGGGCACCGCGGAGAAGGTGCTGGAGATTACCAAGTCGGTGGTGGCGGAGCACCACATCACCACCCTGATGGTGACCCACAACATGCATCAGGCCCTGGAGCTGGGCAACCGCACCCTGATGATGGATCGGGGCCGGGTGGTGTTTGACGTGGCAGGGGAGGAGCGCAGCACTCTCACCGTGGACGACCTGCTTGCAAAATTCCGTCAGGGGGCGGGAAAAGAGCTGGATAACGACCGGATCCTGCTTTCCTAAGAGAAAATTGCCTGTGGAGGGCGGCTGTGCCGCCCTCCACGTTTGTACGAAAAGGAAAAATAATCTTCCAGCCTCTTGCAATCGGAACGGGGCTGTGGTATATTAAATTAAGAATTATGGTAGTATTGGCTAGAGTGGGGTTTCGGCTCCGCTCTTTTTGATTGACCAAATGGGCCTGACCACCGTCGGCCAGCGGGGTGCCCAGTGCAGTTTGGAGGTTTTTGACATGGCAAAAGTGACCGAGATGGCGGCCCAGCTTGCCCAGCCCTTCGTGGAGGCGGCGGGCTGCTCCCTGTGGGATGTGGAATATGTAAAGGAGGCGGGGGAGTGGTATCTCCGCTTCTATATTGATAAGGAGGGGGGCGTGTCCATCAACGACTGCGAGGCAGTCTCCCGCCCCCTGTCCGACGCTCTGGACGAGGCCGACCCCATTGAGGGCAGCTACACGCTGGAGGTGTCCTCCGCTGGTGCGGACCGGGCGCTGAAAAAGCCGGAGCACTTCGCCCAGTTCCAGGGTGCTGAGGTGGAGGTCAAGCTCTACCGGGCCCGGGACGGCCGGAAGGACTATGTGGGGCTGCTGGAGTCCTATGAGGACGGAGACGTGACCCTGAACGTGGGCGGCGCGCCCATGAAATTTGAGAAGAAAGAACTGGCGCTGGTACGGCTGTACCCCCGCTTCTGAGAATAGTAGGAGGAGACCGACGTGGCTAAGAGAACAACGAAAAAGGTCAATAACAACGAGCTGGACGGGCAGGAATTCTTTGCTGCCATTGCCCAGATCGAGCAGGAAAAGGGCATTAAGCCCGGCTATATGATGGAGAAGATCACCCAGGCTTTGGTATCGGCCTATCGCCGGGACCACGAGGGCGTGGGCGACAACCTGATCGTGGACGCCAACCCCGAGACCAACACCGTCCGCATGTTCCTGAAGAAGGACGTGGTGGAGGTGGTGGATAACCCCAACACCGAGATCAGCCTGCAGGAGGCCAAGGCCGCTCTGCCCCGGGCTGAGCTGGGCGACGTGGTGCGCATTGAGGTAAAGCCCAAGAGCTTTGGCCGCATTGCCGCCCAGACTGCCCGTCAGGTCATCATCCAGGGTATCCGCGAGGCCGAGCAGGGCATGGTGTATGACGAGTTCTCCTCCAAGGAGCACGAGCTGCTCACCGGCGTGGTTACCCGCATCGATCCCCGCAACGGGGCGGTGACCCTGCGCATCAGCTCCGGCTCTGAGTTCACCGACGCCTATCTGGGCGCCAACGAGCAGGTCAAGGGCGAGAGCTATGTGGAGGGCCAGCGCCTGAAGGTGTACATGGTGGAGGTGCGCAAGGCCACCAAGGGTCCCCAGGTCATTATCTCCCGCACCCACCCGGGTCTGGTGAAGCGCCTGTTCGAGCTGGAAGTGCCTGAGATCTACGACGGCACCGTGGAGATCCGCTCTATTGCCCGTGAGGCCGGTTCCCGCACCAAGCTGGCGGTCTGGTCCGCCGACCCCAACGTAGATCCCATCGGCGCCTGTGTCGGCCCCCGCGGTCAGCGTGTCAACACCATCGTGGAGGAGCTCAAGGGCGAGAAGATGGACATCATCAAGTACTCCGACGATCCCGCCGAGTACATTGCCGCCGCTCTGTCTCCCGCCGACGTGGTCAGCGTGGAGCCCCTGCCCGACGGCAAGAGCTGCCGCGTGGTAGTGCCCGACGACCAGCTGTCTCTGGCCATCGGTAAGGAGGGCCAGAACGCCCGCCTGGCCGCCAAGCTCACCGGCTGGAAGATCGACATTAAGCCCGCCTCCGCCCCCCTGGAGCCCATCGAGGAGCTTCAGCAGGAGGAGCTGGAGGACAACGCTCTGGTGGCTGAGGAGCCTGTGGAGAGCGTAGAGGAATAATCCATACCAAGTTTGTCATGAAAGGGGTGAGATCTGTGCCCAAGAAGATCCCTATGCGCCAGTGTGTTGGCTGCCGGGAGATGAAGCCGAAAAAGGAACTGATCCGGGTGGTCCGTTCCCCGGAGGGGCAGGTGTCCCTGGATTTCCGGGGGAAGCTGCCTGGGCGGGGGGCCTATGTGTGTCCCAATCCTGCCTGCCTGGCAAAGGCCAAAAAGTCCAAGGCGCTGGAGCGGGCCTTTTCTGCCCCCCTTCCTGAGGAAGTATATCAGGCACTGGAAGAACAGATGAAGGAGGTGCCCCAGGATGCCCAATGACCCCATTCTCCACCTGCTGGGCCTGGCCCGTAAGGCGGGACGGCTGGAGATCGGCGAGGAGCCGGTGGGCGCCGTATGCCGGGCCCGTCAGGCCCGCCTGGTGCTGATGGCCAGCGATGCGGCAGCCAACACCAACCGCCGGGCCGCCCACTTCGGTGAGGCGGGCAACGTGCTCTGGCTGGAGCTGCCCTACACCAAAGCGGAGCTGGGCTTCCACCTGGGCCGAGGTTCCTGCGCCATGCTGGCCCTCACCGACGCGGGATTTGCTGCGGCGGTGACTGAGAAGCTGGCCGCCCGGGACCCGGAGCGCTACGGCCCTGCCGCCCAGCAGCTGCGGCAAAAGGCGGACCGTGTGCTCCAGCGGCAGAAGGAGAAGCGCCAGCACGAGAAAAACCTGCAAAACGGAAAGAAGAAGCCCTGGGCGGTACCAAATCCGTCCCAGAAGAAAAGCGCCGCTCCCAGCGGGCAGCGCAAAGGCAAAGGGGAGTCCTCCGGCGCGCCGGAAGCACGTTCTCCCCGGTCCGGAAGCCCGCGCCCGGGCCCGAAGCATCGACCCGGCCCAGGCGGCCGCAAGCTGTCCGGAACATTCCGGCACAAACCCTAAGAAACGAGGTGGCTCCCGAATATGATGATCAAATATCCCATCCACAAGGTGGCCAAGGATTTTAAGAAGGGGTCCAAGGAGCTCCAGTCCAAGGAGGTCATGGACATCCTGACTCAGTATGGGCATCCGCCCAAGAACCACATGCAGCCCCTGACTGAGCAGGAGCTGTCCCTGGTGTTTGAATATCTCACCCAGCATAACCAGGTGGACTCCATCCAGTCCATCTATGAGGATGTGTACCACGAGCCTGCCGCCAAGGCGGAGGCCCCCAAGGCCGCCCAGAGCAAGCCTGCCCAGCAGGGCAAGCCCGCCGGACAGCCCAAGCCCGCCCAGCAGCAGAACAACAAGGGCGGCAATGCCCAGGCCCGTCCCCAGCAGGGACAGCAGGCTCCCAAGGCCCAGCCCCAGCAGACCGTGTCCCAGCCCTCCAGCCGTGTGCCCACCAAGAAGGTGGTGGACACCCGCGGCGGCGGCGCGGTGAACCTGGATAAGTACGACGAGCGCCTGGAGTCCTTCACCGACCAGCGTCAGCAGGACCGGGGCGGCAAGGAGAAGTTCCAGAACCGCAACGCCCAGCGTCAGCGCGGCCGTCAGCAGGGCCCCGGCAACAAGCGTAAGCAGGAGGAGCAGGACCGTCTGCGCCGCCTGCAGCTGGAGATTGCCAAGAAGGCTCCGCTGAAGGTGATGATTCCCGACGAGATCGGCGTGGGTGAGCTGGCCAGCCGCATGAAGAAGACCGGCGCCGAGGTGGTCAAGACCCTGATGAAGATGGGCGTCATGGCCTCCCTCAGCGAAATCATCGACTACGACACCGCCGCCCTGGTGGCTATGGAGCTGGGCTGCAAGGTGGAGAAGGAAGTTGTTGTCACCATCGAGGAGAAGCTCATCGACACCACCGAGGACAAGGAAGAGGATCTGATCCCCCGCGCCCCCGTTGTGGTGGTTATGGGCCACGTCGACCACGGCAAGACCTCTCTGCTGGATTATATCCGCCACGCCAACGTGGTTTCCGGCGAGGCCGGCGGCATTACCCAGCACATCGGCGCCTATCAGGTGGATGTGAATGGCAGCCCCGTCACCTTCCTGGACACCCCCGGCCACGAGGCCTTTACCGCCATGCGCGCCCGCGGCGCCATGGTTACCGACGTGGCGATCCTGGTGGTGGCCGCCGACGACGGCATCATGCCCCAGACCGTGGAGTCCATCAACCACGCCAAGGCCGCCGAGATCCCCGTGATCGTGGCCATCAATAAGATGGATAAACCCACCGCCAACCCCGAGCGTATCAAGCAGCAGCTCACCGAGTACTCCCTGGTGCCCGAGGAGTGGGGCGGCGACACCATTATCTGCCCCATTTCCGCCAAGACCGGCGAGGGCATCGACAACCTGCTGGACATGGTGGTCCTCACCGCTGAGATGCGGGAGCTGAAGGCCAACCCCAACCGCTCCGCTCACGGCGCCGTCATCGAGGCCCGGCTGGACAAGGGTCGTGGTCCTGTGGCCACCCTGCTGGTGCAGAACGGTACCCTCCATCAGGGCGACGTGATCATTGCCGGTACCGCCGTGGGCCGTGTCCGCGCTATGACCAACGACAAGGGCCAGAAGGTCACCGAGGCCGGCCCCTCCGTTCCCGTGGAAATCATCGGTATGAGTGAAGTGCCTGAGGCCGGCGATGACTTCCATGCTGTGGCCGACGAGCGCATGGCCCGGGAGCTGGCCGAGCAGCGCAAGGCAGAGCAGAAGAGCAGCATGAACAGCAACGTGGGCAAGGTCACTCTGGAGGATCTGTTCAGCCAGATCCAGGCCGGTGAGATGAAGAACCTGAACATCATCGTCAAGGCCGACGTGCAGGGCTCCGCCGAGGCGGTGAAGTCCTCCCTGGAGAAGATCTCCAACGAGGAGGTCCGGGTGCGGGTCATCCACTGCGCCGTGGGCGCCATCAACGAGTCCGACGTGATGCTGGCGAGTACCTCCGGGGCCATCATCGTGGGCTTCAACGTCCGCCCCGACGCCAACGCCAAGGACAGCGCCGCCCGGATGAAGGTGGATATGCGGATGTACCGGGTCATCTACGACGCCATCAACGAGATCGAGGCGGCCATGAAGGGCATGCTGGCTCCCAAGTTCAAGGAAGTGGACCTGGGCCGGGCCGAGGTGCGCAACGTGTTCCGCATTACCGGCGTGGGCATGGTGGCCGGCTGCTACGTGCTGGATGGCAAGATGCAGCGTAACGCTCAGATGCGTCTGCTCCGGGACAATATCGTTATCTATGACGGCGCCATCGCCTCCCTGCAGCGCTTTAAGGACAGCGTGAAGGAGGTTGCCGCCGGCTACGAGTGCGGTATTACCTTCGAGAAGTTCCAGGACATCAAGGAAGGCGACATCATCGAGGCCTTTGTCATGGAGCAGATTGAGGTTTAATGCTGAAAGGCATCTTGAGGCTTAAAAGATAATTTGACCCAACGACAGGGCGGGCGTTTTCGCCCGCCCTGTTTTGACTATGAAGGAGGAGTTTTTATGGCTTCCAATCGTATCGGCCGCATCAACGAGGAGATCCAGCGGGAGCTGTCTTCCCTGATCCCCACGGTAAAAGACCCCCGGGTGACCGGGATGATCTCGGTGACGGCGGTGGAGACCACCCCGGACCTGAAATACGCAAAAATCCACATCAGCGTGCTGGACAAGTCCAACGAGGGCCAGGTGCTCAAGGGACTGAAGTCGGCCAGTGGCTACCTGCGCCGGGAGCTGGGCCGCACCCTGAACCTGCGCAACACCCCCCAGCTGTCCTTCGTCCCTGATGACTCCATCGACAAGGGCGCCCACATCCTCAGCATGCTGCGGGACCCCAATGTGGTCAAGCCGGTGAACCCCGACAACCACTACGGCGAGGACCAGGAGGAAGAGGAATGAGCACGCTGACCTATGAGCAGGCCGCCCAGCGGCTGCTGGAGGGGGACGGCTATCTGATCCTCACCCACGTGCGCCCTGACGGGGACACGGTGGGCTGTGCCGCTGCTCTGTGTACCGCCCTGCGGGAGCAGGGGAAGCAGGCTTATGTCCTGCCTAACCCGGAGCTCACCGCCATCTTTGCCCCCTATCTGGAGGGCCTGCTGGCCCCCGAGGGATATGAGCCCAAGACGGTGGTCAGCGTAGACATGGCCGCCCGGGGGCTGTTCCCGGAGAACGCTCAGTGCTATCTGGACAAGGTAGACCTGGCTTTTGACCATCACCCCTCCCAGGAGTTCTTTGCCAAGGAGACCTGCCTGGATGCGGGCCGTGCCGCCTGCGGCGAGCTGATGTACGACGTCATCCGCCAATGGGGCCCGGTGAGCCAGGCTGTGGCTCTGCCCCTCTACGTGGCCGTGTCCACCGACACGGGCTGCTTTGTCTACTCCAACACCTCTCCGGCGACCCATGCGGTGGCCGCCGCTCTGCTGGAGACGGGAATCGACTTTTACCCCATTAACCGCCGCCACTTCCGCACCCGCTCTCTGAAGCGCCTGAAGCTGGAGGGCATGCTCACTTCTGGTATGGAAGTGCTGGATGAGGGAAAACTGGCCATTGTCACCCTGACCCTGGACATGATTGCCCAGGTGGAGGCGAAAGAGGAGGACCTGGACGACATCTCCGCCTTTGTGGGCGGAGTAGAGGGGGTCCACACCGGCGTGACCATTCGGGAGTTGCGCCCCGGCGTGTGCAAGATCTCTCTGCGTACCGAGCCCGGTGAGCTGAATGCCAGCGCGGTGTGCGCCATTCTGGGGGGCGGCGGACACGCCGCTGCCGCCGGAGCCACCGTGGAGGGCGACCCCGCCTACACCCGGAAGGTGCTGGTGGAGGCTATCCGCCAGGTACAGAATCAGGGCAAGTAAAGGGAGGACCCATGCCAAACGGAATCATTGTGATTGATAAACCCCAGGACTGGACTAGCATGGACGTGTGTGCTAAGCTGCGGGGGCTGTTCCACGAAAAGCGGATCGGCCACGCCGGGACTCTGGACCCCATGGCCACCGGCGTACTGCCGGTGTTTGTGGGCCGGGCCACCCGGGCGGTGGAGTTTGCCAGCGAGGGGGACAAGGAGTACCTGGCCGGCCTGCGGCTGGGCACCGTCACCGACACCCAGGACACCTCCGGCCGGGTGCTGGAGGAGCATCCCGTCTCGGTAACTGGGGAAGAATTGGAGGCGGCGCTGGCCCCCTTCCGGGGAGAGATTCAACAGCTGCCCCCCATGTACTCTGCCATCAAGGTAAACGGGAAAAAGCTCTACGAGCTGGCACGGAAGGGCCGGGAGGTGGAGCGCAAGCCCCGGGCCATCACCATCCACTCCTTGGAGGTGGAGGGCCAGGAGAGCGCCACCGATTTTCTCATCCGGGTGCGCTGCTCCAAGGGCACCTATGTGCGCACCCTGTGCCACGACATTGGCCAGGCTCTGGGCTGCGGCGGGACCATGTACTCCCTGCGGCGGACCATGGCGGCCGGGTTTACCCTGGAGGACGCCCTGCCTTTGGAGCAGGTACTTCAATCTGAGAATGCCGCATCTCTGCTGCTGGGGGTGGACGCCTACTTTGCCGGCCGCCCTGTGCTGATTCTTAAGCCTCCGGCAGAGAAAAAGGTGCGCAACGGCATGACCCTGGTGCTGCCCGACGCGCCCCCTGCCGGAGAGTACCGGGTATACAGTGAGGCGGGAGAGTTTCTGGCTCTGAGCCGGGTTTCTCAGGGGAAACTTATCACCATCAAGAGCTTTTTCCAGGTTTGAGGGAAATAAGGAGAGGATACTTTTGAGCAATATCAGACGGGTGATCGCCCTGGGCTTTTTTGACGGGGTACACAAGGGCCATGGGGCCCTGCTGTCCGCCGTTACGCGCCGGGCCAAGGAACTGGACGCGGCGGCCTGCGCCTTCACCTTTGACCGCAGTCCCACCGCCGCCATCACCGGACAGGTGGTGCCTCTGCTCAGCTCGGTGGAGGACCGGGTGTGGCTGATGCGCAGCTGCTACGGCATTCAGGAGGTCATCGTGTCCAGCTTTGACGGCATGATGCGTATGGACTGGCAGGACTTTATTACGGAGTACCTGGTCAAGCAGCTCAATGTGGTCCATGTGGTAGCCGGGCACGACTTCCACTTCGGCTATATGGGCAAGGGCAATCCCCAGCGCCTTAAGGAGACCTGCGAGAAGCTGGGTGTGGGCTGCGACATCATCGGCAAGGTGGAGCAGGAGGGCATCACCATCTCCTCCACCTACATCCGCACCCTGGTCGCCCAGGGAGAGATGGAGCGGGCGGTGGACTTTTTGGGCCATCCCCATGTGCTTACCAACCGGGTGACTCACGGCAAAAAAATCGGCAGCTCCTCCCTGGGCTTCCCCACGGTGAACTTGCGTATCCCATCCCCGGTGATCGTCCCCGCCTTCGGGGTCTACGCCACCCGGGTGGTGGTGGACGGAGAGAGCCACATGGCGGTGACCAACGTGGGTGTGCGGCCCACGGTGTCCGATAACGACGGACGGGTGACGGTGGAAGGGTTTATCCTGGACTTCTCCGGGGACCTGTACGGCAAGGAGCTGCGCATGGAGTTTTACCGCTACCTCCGGGGAGAGCGGAAGTTCCCCTCCCTCCAGGCCCTGGCCGAGGAGATCGGCCGCAACGCACAGCAAACCCGGGACTTTTTTGCCGCCCATCCCCAGATGTAAGGAGGGGCTGCCATGCAAGGAGAAACTATGCGCTACAACCGGATGCATTTGTTTTTCTGGCTGTATGCTGCTGTGCTGGCCCTGGCGGCCTTCCTGTTTTCCTCGCCGGAGGAGATTTTGACGGGGCTTCGTACCATCGTATGTACCGAGGACTCCCTGATCACCGACTATGTGCTCATTGCCGGCCCCGGAGCTGCGCTGATGAACTCCGCCCTGGTTACCGGAATCTCCATTGTGCTTTTAAAGCTGTCCCGGGAGCCCTTTAACGGCTTTTCCCTGGTGGTGATCGGGCTGATGTCGGGGTTTTCCCTGTTCGGGAAAAACTGTGTGAATATCTGGCCTATTTTGCTGGGCACCTGGCTGTATGCAAAGAGCCGTCGGGAGCACTTTGGTAAGTATATTTCCGTAGGACTGCTGGCCACCGCCCTGGCCCCGGCGGTGAGCTACATCTCCCTGGACAACGGCTGGGGCAACCCGGTAGCGGGACTGATCACCGGTGTGATCATTGGCTTCATCATGCCGCCCCTGTCCGCCTATACATACAAGATCCAAAACGGCATGAACCTGTACAATGTGGGATTTGCCTGCGGTCTGGTGGCCTTCCTGTTGGTGCCCCTCATCAGCTCTATGGGTGCCACCCCCACCACCCAGTACCACTGGGCGAAGGGGTATGATGTGCCCTTCGGTGCCGCGTTGGGGACGCTGTGTGTCATTTTGATTCTGGCCGGTCTGTTTGCGTCGGGAAAGCCTGTCTGGTCTGTCTGGGCAGGATACCGTCGGCTGCTGACCACCAGCGGCCGGGCCCCCAGCGATTATCTGCGTATGTTCGGAGCGGGACCTGTGCTGGTCAACATGGGCGTCAACGGCCTGATCGGCATGGCCTTCGTGCTGGGCGGCGGCGGTGAGCTGAACGGCCCCACCGTAGGCGGAATCCTTACCATCATGGGCTTTTCTGCCTTTGGCAAGCACGTGTTCAATATCGTGCCGGTGATGGCCGGAGTCTTTTTGGGCAGCCTGGTGATGCACTGGGAGCTCAACAATCCGTCTGTGCAGCTGGCCTGCCTGTTCTGTACCACCCTGGCCCCCATCTCGGGCTACTTCGGCTGGCCCTACGGTGTTCTGGCTGGATTTATCCACTCCTCCGTGGTGCTGTATACCGGAAGCCCCGTGGCGGGGATGAACCTGTACAACAACGGTTTTTCCGGCGGCTTGGTGGCTACGGTGCTCTATCCGGTGATCATTGCCGTATTCCAGCACCGCAAGCCCACCCTGGTGGATCAGGACTACTTTGATCCTATGGAGCATGACGAGCCCGTGACGCCTCCTCCTGCCCATCAGATCACAGAGGAAAAAGAAGTATAAAAAACTGGAGCACTCCACCACGGAGTGCTCCAGTTTTTTTAGTTCCACTTTTCCAAAATACTTTGCACCAGTTCTGGGGAGAGCTGAGGGAAAGGAGTAATGGGGACAGGGTCCAGATCGTAGGGAGCGATGGCCTTTTCAAAGGTCTGCACATCCCGCCAGGCCCCGTCTACATAGCCAGTATTGCGGCAGATGCCCGCATCCCGAAAGCCCATCGTGCGGTGGAGCCCCTCGCTTTTTGCGTTGGGGACGGTGACGATGCCGTACACCGTGCGCACCCCCTGGATGGCCAGCAGCTCCATCAGAGCCCCATACAGCTTCCGGCCCACACCGTGGGAGGTGTGTCCCTGGGCTACGTAGACGGACAGCTCGGCCCCCCACTGATAAGCGGCCCGCTCTTTGAAACGATGGGCATAGGCATAGCCCACGGGGACGCCGTTTTCTTCCCAAATCAGATAGGGATAGCCCTCCAAAGTGTGGGTGATCCGGTCCTGAAACTCCTGGGGCGAGGGGAGCTGATACTCAAAGGTAATAGGGGTATGAATGTACTGCCCGTAGATGCCGACCAGTGCGGAGGCGTCTTGGGGCGTAGCCAGTCGCAGCATAGGGGATCCCTCCTTGTTCCAGGAGAGTATACCACCTTTTTGGGTCAACGTAAAGTCTCGCACAGCCCTTCCAGCAGCGTCACATTACCCTGGAGCCGCTCATCCTGGGGCTCCAGAGCCAGAGCGGCACGGGCGGTCTCCAGGGCCAGCTGAGGCCGGTTTGTGTGGTAGTAGGCCTGGCACCTTAGGTCATAGGGCAGTGCTCCCCAGGCGCGGGCCTCGCAGATGTAGGTACGGGGGCGCTCCCGAATGGCAAGGGCTTTTTGGGTAAAGTAGAGCACCCCGTCCCACTCCTGCTGAGTATAGAGCAATAGGGCCAACTCCACCAGTGGCTCCCGCAGGTGGGGGGCCTGGACGACTGCGCGCAGATACCAGTAAAGGGCCTCCTCCGGTTCGCCCTTGTGCTCATAGGACTGGGCAATAAACCGCATAGAGGCCGCCCGCTCATCCGCCCAAGTGGCGCTGGGCATGGCCAGGTGCTGTTTGAGGGTGCGGATGCAGTCGTCCCACCGGCCGCGAAACAGGTACTCCCGGCCCAGGTAGTGGACGCTGCGGTCGTCCTGGGGCGTCTCCGCCACTGCCAGCTCCAGAAGGGGAAGGTATTGAGCCCTGGATTTTTCCGGATCGGGGTGGTGGTCCAACTGGATGCCCTCTGCCGGTACCTTTAGGCCCGGCTGCCCAGGGCCTACCCACTCCAGCACCTCGTGTACCGGGTGGACCCACCGGTAGCCGTGGCGGGCATGGATCTTTTCATACCAGAAGACCACTCCCTCGCCCCCGTCGGGGCGAAAGCTCCAGGTGTAGCGGTAGGTGGCTTGGGTGGTGCCGGGAACCCAGGCGGCCTCCAGGGCGTTTCGCCAGCCGGGATGGAATACCTCGTCCAGGTCGGTGCAGACACAGATGTCCGCGTCCGGGTCTACCAGCTCCAGCGAACGGTTACGGGCCACATCAAAACGCCAGGGACGGATGGCCTCCACCGTCACCTGGGCTCCAAGGGCCCGGAGCTGCTCTACCGTGTCGTCGGTGGAGCCGGTGTCCAGTACCACGATCTGGTCGGCCTCAGACATGGACTTCATCCAGCGGGATACAAATTGAGCCTCATTTTTGCAGATGGCATAGACAACGATCTTCATAGTTGCGCCTCCTGTTACGACAGTTGTGCCAGAAGATGAAAGAGGGAGCGGAGCTTAGGCTCCGCTCCCTGAGCAGTGGCAGGGCGCTTCGGTCAAGAGGATGTCGCCCAGCCGGGTGATATTGAGCGCGATAGCGCTGGCCTGATATCCGCTCCCGGTAGGTACCACCTGAAGTGTGGTTGGGACAGTGGAGACGGACAGCGGAACGACAAAGGACTGGGGTGTGGAATCTCCAGCACTCTGGAAATTGTAGGGTACAGAGGCACCGGGCACAATGCTTCCATTGGCTTCCAGAGAAGTGACGATGTTGGCAGGGAAGGAATCGCTGTCAGCAGGGGAGATAACGCCGTGGAATTGCACGGAATAGACGCCGGGCTGATTGATGGTGAAGTCCGAACTGCCGGCGGTGTGTGAAATGTCCGAGCCGTAACTGAATGCGTTGCGGTCAAATTCCAACGGATCGCCGGAGGCGCCGGCTTGAGAGGGGGAGGAGTAGGCAGACAGCAAGCTGACAGGTGGGGTGGACCCGGTTGGGCCCTGGGGAATGGTAAAGTCCAGGATGGCGTTCTGGGCGGTGCCGGAATTGCTTACTCTGGCATTGGTGCCAGGATCGCCCGTCGTTACGGTACCGACAGCTAGCGTAGCAGCAGCACCTTCGTTGCCAGCAGGGCCGGTGGGACCAGTGGGACCGGTAGCACCAGCAGGTCCAGTTGCGCCAGCAGGACCGGTAGCACCGGCAGGCCCGGTGGGACCAGTGGGGCCAGTTGCACCGGCAGGGCCAGCAATGCCCTGGGGCCCGGTGGGACCGGTGACTCCGGCAGTACCCTGAGGTCCGGTAGGACCAGTAGCACCGGCAGCACCCTGAGGTCCGGTAGGACCGGTAGCACCAGCAACGCCCTGAGGCCCGGTGGGTCCGGTAGCACCCGCAGTACCCTGAGGCCCGGTGGGGCCGGTAGCCCCCGCAGCGCCCTGAGGCCCGGTGGGACCGGTAGCTCCGGCAGCGCCCTGAGGCCCGGTGGGTCCGGTAGCACCCGCAGTACCCTGAGGCCCGGTGGGACCGGTAGCTCCGGCAGCGCCCTGAGGCCCAGTGGGACCAGTGGCCCCGGCAGCGCCCTGAGGCCCGGTAGGACCAGTAGCACCCGCAGCACCCTGAGGACCAGTGGGGCCGGTAGCACCCGCAGTACCCTGAGGCCCGGTGGGACCGGTAGCTCCGGCAGCACCCTGAGGTCCGGTGGGGCCGGTAGTACCCGCAGCGCCCTGAGGCCCAGTGGGACCCATAGGAATGACGAAGTCGAAGAGTGCATTCTGGGGCGTTCCAGAGTTGGTGACTTGAGCAGCGGTGCCGGGATTACCGGTGGTTACCGTTCCCACTTGCAAAGTAGCAGCGCTGCCGGCAGGTCCTGTCGGCCCAGTTGCCCCAGCCGTTCCAGCAGCACCAGTCGGACCAGTGGCGCCCGTAGCACCCTGAGGTCCGGTGGGACCGGTTGCCCCGGCAGGGCCGGCAATACCCTGAGGTCCGGTAGGCCCGGTTGCGCCATCCGGACCCGGGTAGCCCTGAGGTCCGGTGGGGCCCATGGGGCCGGTGGGCCCTGGAGAGCCGGCCGGTCCCGCAGCTCCGGCAGGACCGGTTGCCCCAGCTGGTCCGGTTGCTCCTGTCGGTCCAGTGGGGCCGGGGCAGCAGGGCGGACAGGGGGGCGGGCAGGGAGGAGGACAGGGAGGGGGGCAATGGGACGGCTGACAGCCGCCGTTGAGGTGGGCGACCACCTCGCCCTGTTGGCTCCAGTCCCTCTGAGAGGGATAATAATGATTCATGGCAAGTTCCTCTTTCCGCAAGACTGTGGCTATGCCACAGTCCATCCTATGTTCCCAGAAGAAAAATGTCCCGGCTGCCTTGCTGGAAAAGGCGGGATGTGATACAGTTTGTACAGAAATGAAAACGGACAGGAGGAATTTCCATGCATGCATTTACCTTTTCTCTGCCTACACAGATCGTATTTGGACCCGGTACTGAGGCGGAGACCGGCCGACTGATCGTACAGCAGGGAGGCCACCGAGTGCTGGTGGTATACGGCGGGCAGAGTGCGGTGCGCAGCGGGCTGATTGCTAAGGTGCAGGTATCCCTGACCCAGGCGGGACTGGAGCAGGACACCTTCGGCGGCATCCACCCCAATCCCCGGCTGTTCCAGGTTCGGGATGGTGTGGAAAAGGCGAAGGCGATGAACGCTGATTTCATTTTGGCTGTGGGCGGCGGCAGCGTCATTGACGCAGCTAAGGCCATTGCATTAGGCGTGGCCAACCCCGAGGCGGACCTATGGGACTTCTGGCTGCGGAAACAGCCGGTGGAGCGCACCCTGCCCGTTGGCACTGTGCTCACCATTTCCGCTGCGGGCAGCGAGACCAGCGATTCCGCCGTTCTCACCCGGGACGATACCCTGGAAAAGCGGGGACTGAGCAGTCAGCTCTTCCGGCCTCGCTTTGCGGTGATGGACCCGGAGCTCACCTACACCCTGCCTCCCTACCAGATTGCCTGCGGTGTGGTGGATATGATGATGCACACCCTGGACCGCTACTTTACTTTCGTTACCGACAATACCCTTACGGATGAGATTGCTGAGGGCGTGCTGCGCAATGCGGTGCGCTGGGGCAAGAAAGCCGTCTCCAATCCCAAGGACTATCAGGCCATGAGCGAGCTGATGTGGACGGGAAGTATCTCCCACAACGATCTGACCGGCTTGGGTGCCCCCAAGGACTTTGCGCCCCACCAGCTGGGTCATGAGCTCAGTGCCAAATTTGACTGCGCCCACGGTGCCTCTCTGTCCGCTATGTGGGGCAGCTGGGCAGCCTACTGCTGGAAAGAGAATCCCTCCCGCTTTGCACAGTTGGGGGTAAAGGTGTGGGGATTTGACCTGAATGGGGGAAGCATCGAGGACCTGGCCCAGCAGGCCATCATGCAGACGGTGGATTACTTCCGCTCTTTGGGTATGCCCACCAGCCTCAGCGAGCTGGGCTGCCCCATCCAGACCGAGGAGGAACTCCAGGAGCTGGCCCGGCGGTGCACCTTCTATGGGGCCCGGACCATCGGCTCCTTCCGGGTGCTGGGCTATGAGGACATCCTAGCCATCTACCGTATGGCCAACCACTAAACCTTTACAGTGCCCGCCTTTTCTGGCATAATGGAGAAAACGATTCCTTCAGGAGGCGCGCTATGAAGCAATATGTCATCGCCCTGGACCAAGGGACCACCAGCAGCCGCTGTATCCTCTTTGACCGGGAACAGAATATCGTGGGCGTGGCCCAGCGGGAGTTTACTCAGATCTATCCCAAGCCCGGCTGGGTGGAACAGGACCCCATGGAGATTTGGTCCAGCCAGTCCTCGGTGCTCACCGAGGTGCTGGCCCAGACCGGCATTGCCCCCACCGAAGTGGCCGCCATCGGTATCACCAACCAGCGGGAGACCACCATTGTATGGGACAAGGCCACCGGCCGACCTATCTACAACGCCATCGTCTGGCAGTGCCGCCGCACTGCATCCCTGTGCGAGGAGCTGAAGGCGGATGAAGCTTTCTCCAGCTACATCAAGGAGCACACCGGACTGCTCATTGACGCCTACTTCTCCGCCACCAAGCTCAAGTGGATTTTGGACCACGTGGAAGGGGCCCGGGAGCGGGCAAAGGCAGGAGAGCTGCTGTTCGGTACGGTGGACTCCTGGCTGGTGTGGAAGCTGACGGGGGGCAAGGCCCATGTCACCGACTATACCAACGCCAGCCGCACCATGCTCTTTGACATTCAGAATCTGTGCTGGGATGAGGAGATCTGCCGCCGCCTGGATATCCCGATGGAGATGCTGCCCAAGGTGTGCTCCTCCAGCCAAGTGTACGGCTACGCCAACCTTCAGGGCCTGGAAGTGCCCATTGCGGGCATTGCCGGAGACCAGCAGGCCGCCCTGTTTGGACAGGGCTGTTTCCAGCCCGGAGAGGCAAAAAATACCTACGGCACCGGCTGCTTTTTGCTGATGAACACCGGCGAGCAGCTGTGCCGCAGCGAAAACGGGCTGCTCACCACCATCGCCATCGGGCTGGGCGGAAAGGTGCAGTATGCCCTGGAGGGCTCCGTCTTTGTGGGCGGAGCGGTCATTCAGTGGGTGCGGGATGAGCTGCGGTTCATTTCCGAGTCCCGGGATGCGGAATACTACGCCTCCAAGGTGCCCGACACCGGGGGCGTCTACCTGGTGCCCGCCTTTACCGGCCTGGGCGCGCCCTATTGGGATATGTATGCCCGGGGCGCTCTGGTGGGGCTGACCCGGGGGACCAACCGGGACCACATCATCCGGGCGGCCCAGGAGTCCATCGCCTATCAGAGCTGGGATCTGGTGGACGCCATGGAGAAGGACACTGGCATCCCCCTCAGCGTCCTGAACGCCGATGGCGGAGCCAGCCGGGATAAGTTTTTGATGCAGTTCCAGGCGGATATCCTCCATAAGCCGGTGCGCCGCCCGGTGATCCGGGAGACCACTGCACTGGGTGCGGCTCTGCTGGCTGGACTGGCCACTGGGGTTTGGGGCAGCCTGGAGGAGGTCAAAAGCCGGATGAAGACGGGCCCGTGCTGGATTCGGAATATAAGGACGC